>CAZGZM010000030.1:0-15166 GCA_964529955.1 uncultured Thermotogaceae bacterium | reverse complement strand
GAATATTCTGAAGATAACATTTATAAGAATAATGATTTATTTGAGTATAAGGATGATTAAAAAGGGGTAAAAAATATGAATGAGGAGAATTATCAAAGGGTAAGAGCATTTATTGAAAAAAATAAGATAGATGCTGACATTGAATTGCTTTTCACTGCGTTATGTCATTCTTCCTATGCCAATGAAGTTTCTCAAATTAACGAAATAGAAATTCAATCCAATGAAAGATTAGAATTTTTAGGAGATGCGGTTCTTGACTGTTCACTTGCGGATATTCTTTATAATTACTTTAATTTGTCTGAAGGAGAAATGTCTAAAATACGAGCTATGGTTGGTAGTGAAGTAGTCTTATCAAAGGTTTCAGAAGAATTATTCGTGGGGGAGTTTCTTTTTTTGGGAAAGGGTGAAATTGCATCTGGGGGAGCTAAAAGACCTTCCATTCTAGCTGATGCTTTTGAAGCTATTCTTGCTGCTATTTATTTAAGCAAAGGATTTAAAATATCAAAGAAATTTGTTTTCGATCATTTGTTTAAATATATTAGTTTAGCTGTTGAAGGAGAGTTATTTTTAGATTATAAAACTTCTTTGCAGGAATTAACTCAGGCAGAATATGGCTCAAGACCGGTTTATGAATTAGTAGGATCTTATGGGCCTCCTCAGGAAAGAATATTCAAGGTAAAAGTTATGATAAATGAAAAAGAAATGGGAATTGGAACTGGAAGAACCAAAAAATCAGCGGAACAAATGGCAGCACATAAAGCTATAGACTATTTAAAAAAGAAAGGGGTAGAAATCATAAATGATTGATATTAGAAGTGATACTGTTACTCAACCAACTCTAAAGATGAGAGAGGCTATATATAATGCAGTGGTTGGAGATGATGTTTATGAAGATGATCCAACTATAAAAGAATTAGAAATCCTTTCTGCTAAAATAACTGGTAAAGATGCAGCTCTTTTCGTTCCCAGTGGAACTTTTGGAAATCAGTTAGCACTTTTTACTCATTGTAAAAGGGGAAATGAAGTAATACTTGCTGATAATTGCCACATAATAGCTCATGAGGTAGGAGCCTCATCAATAATTGCTTCAGTTCAATTAAGGCCAATTGAATGTGAAGGAGGAAATATTCCCCTTGAAGAAATAAAAAAAAGAATCAGGAAATCAGAGGATGATATTCATTTTCCAAATACAGATTTAATTTGTATGGAAAATGCACATTCAAGTGGAACAGTTATTCCAATTGAAAAGATGAAAGAGATTTATGAATATGCTAAGGAAAAAAACATTGCAGTTCATCTTGACGGAGCAAGATTATTTAATGCAGCGACCTTTTTAGAAGTTCCTCCAGAAGAAATAACTAAATTTACTGATTCCGTTATGTTTTGCCTTTCCAAGGGATTATGCGCACCGATTGGCTCAATTCTTGCTGGTGATAAAGAATTTATCGAAAAAGCGAGGAAGAAGAGAAAAATAATGGGTGGAGGTTTAAGACAAGCTGGATTTTTAGGAGCTGCTGGTTTAGTAGCACTTACAGATATGATTGAACCTTTAAAAAAGGATCACAAAAATGCTAAAATCTTAGCTGAAAAGATGGATAAAATTCCTGAAATTGAAATTGATTTGGATAAAGTCCAGATAAATATGGTGTTTTTTAAAATTAATAGTGTAAATACAAATAATATTCAAAAATTCTTTTTAGATAAAAAGATAAAAATAAATGGTCCTGAAAATGGAGAGTTGAGGTTCGTTACAAATTACTGGGTTAATGAGAATGATATTGATTACATAATTAAAATACTAAAAGACTATATAGTAGAGAATAAATGAAACCCGGAAATCCGGGTTTTTTAACTCTTAAACAGATGCAAAAAAAATTTTGAGAAAATTTCACTATATCTTTAGTCTTTAAAAAAAACAATCAAGTTTAATTCAAAAGTATTAGTTCACATCATTACTGGATCTGTGGGTACGTCGATTTATTAAAGTAAGAATGCTGTATTTTCAATATACACCGAATTTTATTCATTTAAGATAAAAAAAAATTATAATTTTAACATAGTAAAATTTTAAATTTATCTTTTTCTCCTAAATTAATTTTTTTAATTTATGGAAAATGAAAGAACGATTTTCCTCGTTAATTTTGTAGATTGAATAATGAAATTCTTTCGTTATTCTTTTTATAAATGGGGAATTATCACTTTTCACTATGAAAATAGATCTTTTAGCTTTTTTCATTAGATAGAAAATTACTTCTTTAAATTTTATCGAACATTCTTCAATAAACCCTATTTCATCAAATAAAATAAATCTTCTTTGTATAATTGGAAGGGATTTAATAATTTCTGCAGATAGATCTATGTTTTTTTTGTATGGGATCAAACATTTAAAGAGGATTGTTCTCTTTGCAATTATTAGGTCTTTATTTATTATTCTTAAAATCAAATTTTCATTTCTAAAAAAAGTATAGATACTCAAAGTATCTATACTTATTCTTTCTAATAAACAAGATGCAATAGTTGTTTTTCCAATTCCTTTTTTACCAGTTAAAATGATCATTTCTCAGAAAGTATTTTTTCAATTTCATTCATAATTGATTCATCTAGTTTTTCTTTTACTGAAATAGCTTCTAAATTATCATAAAGTTGTTCTAATTTACTTACTCCAAGAATAACACTACTTACGTTATTGTTTTTTAAAATCCATGCAATAGCTAATTTATTTATTGAAGTTTCTATGTCTTTGGAAATTTCTATTAATTTTTCTATTTTATTAAATGTTGATTCATTGAACAACCCATTTTTTTCTAGGGATTCCTTAATAGATTTAAATTTATGTAATCTGCTATTTTCAGGGATTCCTTTTTGGTATTTTCCAGTTAATAATCCAGAAGCCAAGGGACTGAATATGGTTGTACCCATACCGTATTTTGCATAGAGTTCTGTAAATTCTTTTTCTACTTTTTCTCTTGAAAACATGTTGTATATTGGTTGTTCAACTATAGGAGGCATAATCTTCATTTCTTTACATAATTTATGAGCTAAATCTATCTTCTCAGCTTCCCATTGAGATGTCCCCCAATATAAAATATATCCGTTCTTCAATAAATAATCAATTCCAAAAAGTGTTTCCTCAAGAGGTGTTTCGGGGTCTGGTCTATGACAATACATAATGTCAACATAATTCAATTGAAGTCTTTTCAAAGAAGCTAAAGAGCCTTCATAGATTCTTTTTTTTGATAATCCTTTTTTATTTGGACCTTTTCCTCCCCAAAAAATTTTAGTAGAAACTACTATATCCTCTCTTCGAAATTGTTTCAGAACTTCTCCAAGTATAGATTCAGCAATGCCACTTGCATATGCTTCTGCAGTATCAAAAAAATTAATTCCATTATTAAATGCTTCTATAAAAATTTGCTTGGTTTGATCATAAGAAATCTGGTTGCCTAATGTTAACCATGATCCGAGAGAAAGTTCACTTATTTCTAAACCACACTTTCCAACTTTGTTATATTTCATAAAATCACCTCCGAATATATTTCACGATAATAAAAAAGCCGGGATCACCCGGCTTATATTTATTTTATTTCCTCAGTTTAAAGGAATCATTGTATAGGTCAAGTTTGTAGCTCCAAGATTAAAATATTTGTAATCAACAATGGTCCTATAACTTTCCTTTATCAAAGTTATTTCATGATAACCAACATTTACTTCCAAAGACTTTCCGGAAGAATATATAGTTCCATAACTTTTACCATCTACGTATAATTTTACACCTGAGGGATCGACATTAATATTTATTTCTGCAGTAATTTCGTTAAGTGTGAAAGTCTTTGTTATGCTCCTGTTTAAATTAATTGTTGTGGAATAATCTTCATAACCATTGAGTGATAAAACTAAATCATAATTGCTTTCTTGAAGATTTAAAATAATAGGAGTTACTCCATAATAAGTGTTATTTAGTGAAACAGACGCTCCACTAGGATTTGATTTTAAGTTAAGATCATAATATTTAGCTTCAGGTGTTAAAGTAATATTTCTGGAAATATCTCTATTGAGATTAATTGTTTCTGTATAAGTATCATAACCAGACTTATCAATTTCCAGACTATAATTATCTTCCATTAAAGTTAGGTTCATTGGTGTTTTTCCATAATAAGTACCATTAATGTAAATGTTTGCAATTGAAGGATTGGAACTTATGCTTAAATTATAGTTTTGCTGAATGGGAGTTAAAGTGATATTTCTGGATATGTTTCTATTTAGATTAATTGCTTCGCTGTATGCTTCATAGTTGTTCATCTGTAATTGCAAGTTATAATTTCCTTCAACAAGGGAAACAGTCATTGGTGTTTGTCCATAATAAGAATTATTTAAATATATACTGGCACCAGAAGGATTGGAACTTAAACTTAAATTATAATTTTGGACAATAGGAGTTAAAGTAATATTTCTGGATATGTTTCTATTTAAATTTACTGTTTCCAAATAGTCTTCATAGCCACTTTTACTCATTTTTACAGAATAATTTCCTTCAACAAGGGTCAATGATACTGGTGCTGTGCCTTTATATTGATTATTGATATATACACTTGCTCCAGATGGATTTGAAATTAAAGACAGTTCATAATTTTGTACAATAGGAGTCAAAGTGATATTTCTTGATATATTTCTGTCTAAATTTATGTTTTCTAAATAATCTACATAGCCGCTTTTACTTAATTTTACAGAATAATTTCCTTCTTCTAATGTAAGAGTTTTTGGTGTTGTTCCCTTGTTTTGATTATTTACGTATATGCTAGCTCCAGATGGATTGGAACTTAATGACAAATCATAATTTTTTGCTATTGGTATTAGACTAATATTCTTTGTTAGTGTGGTGCTCAAGTTAAATTGTTCATTATATGTTTCGTAACCGGCTTTTTGTAATTTTAACGTATATGTTCCTGGATTAAGATTTATAGTTACTGGTGAAGTTCCTTTGTATTGATTGTCAATATAAACATCTGCTCCTGATGGATTTGAATTTACGTTAAGTATTGCCATTGGTTGAGCAAATTGTAAGAATACACTTGCTGTTTGGCCCGAATTAACGTTTATCATTTGGGATTTTGATTGACCATTCAAATAACCTACTACATAGTGGCTGCCGGTATCTATTGAATATGTTACAGGACTATTTCCCACGTAAATTCCATCAACGTAAATTGTCGCACCACTTGGATTAGAAGAAACTGAAATTTTTCCAGTTTTAGGATAAGTATTAGCGAAAAAGAAAATGGAATTTACGGCGTATGTTTTACCCTGTAGTGAAGGTATTACTACATTTTGGACAAAATTTTCAGCGCTTTGATCTGGAGATGGGAATGGAGATGAATTGAACTGTGTTGTAAGATCTGATAAAAACCCTAGAGGTGTTGTAGAGGCAATTATCTGTAAAATTTCTTTTCCACTGTCTGAAGGCCCCACCATGAGATTATACTGATTATTAGTTGGAACTTTAATTCTGGTGTTTGCTAAAGAAAAGTTGTTTGAATCGTAAGCGTTTGGGAAAAGTAATTGCACAGTACCATCGGGTAAAATGTCATATATAGCTATATATGCATTTTTATCCGTTTTAAAATAAATTTCAATGTTTTCTCCCGAAGAATAAGTAGAACCAGCGGGTTTGTTCATTTCAATATCAACAGTAAGGTCCGATGTTGGAACAGGTACTATAATTATCTTATCAATATTCGGTGTTACACCTAAAACAAATGTTAATGAAATAAAAACAAATAAAGCAACAAAAAAAATCCTTTTCATAATATACCTCCTAGATAAAATTTATTTACAATTTATTCCTCATTACTATCTGACCCTTTTATTTCGTTTTTTGTTCTTAGTTTATTTGTATTTTTGATCAAAAAAATTATACCAATTCCTAATGAAAATCCAAAAACAAATCCATAGAATGACCTTAATAGTTCAGTCCATAATGGAGAGGTCGAATGACAAAATGTATTTACTGTTGAAGCAATAGCTATACTTCCTAAGGTTGGAACAATTGCTCCGAGTTTGCCCTTTATTTTAAATTTATTACTGATAAATAAAATGAGGAAAGGGTAGCTTATTATATCTTTGAATCGTGGTCTTACAATTAATGTAGTGTCAAGAAAATCTCTAAAGTTCCTTTCAATATCTAAAACAAAGGAATAATTTCCGCTTCTTAAAACATAATAAATTCCTCCAAGAAGAGTTACTAAAATTATTGCTACATCAAAAAATTTAAATTTTTCTTTTCTATTTTTATATAAATAATACAGAAAAACATAAAGAGGTAATATTACAAGAGATAATTTTACTCCTCTGAATAAGTATATGCCGTTTTCATATCCAGGTCCAGATATCTGTGAATTTACTGATAACCCTAAAACAAAGGAATAAATGAATACAAAAAATGTGTCTTTATAGACATCAATTTTCTTACGATGTATTAAATTTTGCCAAATTGCAAATTGACCTATTACAGCTAAAAAAGTTATTGATAATGTATTTGAGATGAGAAAAATAATTATATACAGCAAACCTATAATAGGGTGAATGCTGAACAAAATCATTAAACCTGATATTTTTCCGAGTACTTCGATCAGAATATTTTCAGTTGAGGGAGATCTCAATTCAGTGGATAGATAATTGTTCTTATTTAATAGATTGGATGTTTCTATTACCAAATCTGAATAAGATATATTATTTGAACCGGTATCTTGAATATAAATTGCATCTATACTTCTTTCTCTAACTGATCGCAAAAATCTTACTTTTGC
The DNA here is from genome assembly GCA_964529955.1 of uncultured Thermotogaceae bacterium. GTDB lineage: Bacteria > Thermotogota > Thermotogae > Petrotogales > Kosmotogaceae > JASGMR01. The sequence goes on along the minus strand of CAZGZM010000030.1, from coordinate 8,363 downwards.
TTTTTCAATATCATAGTTTGGATATTCCTTTGGTTTTATTGTATGAACTCTAAAAACCAGAGATGGGTTTTTCCTCAATTCCAAAATATCCTTAACATATTCACCATCTTCATCAAATTCCATAAATCCAGTGTAAACCTGATACTTGTCAAGAAGATCGGCTAGTTCTGAAGGGAAAAATGGAGCAACACCAGTTAAAATAATTGTATAATTATTTTGTATTATTTCTTCAAAATTTTCCCATTCTTCAGTTAAATTTATTAAAGGAATATTTTTACCTGATTGATTTATGTAATAATCCTTCTTATTTATTAAAAATGAATCTAAATTTTCAACAGGTTTATCAAGAATTAAAATTGATTTATTATAAATATCATCGTGATTTATTGACCAGGGAATAAAAAGAACTGAAAGAATAATACCACTGCAAATGAACAGTATAAAAAAAAATCTTCTCAAAGGATTGTAAAATGAGAAATTAATTTTTTTAAATGTGAACCTTTTTTTCCTTGAACTTTTTCCTCTAGTTCTTTTTGGATTTATTACGGGCATTTAAAATAATCCTCCAGCAAAGAGATACTAATATTATAATAACAAAAATCCAAAAAAAAATGCTTTTTGAAATTCTATAAATGTTCCATTTTAAGAAAATTAATTTATCATCTAGAGCATAATAAAAGGATTCTTTAATTGATTCTTTTTTTAAAAATGATTCAGCCGTTTTTTCGAGAAAAGTATCAAAAGAAATCCTTTTTGAGAGAAAGTAAGCGAAATTATTAATATTTCTATAGAATAATCTATCTTCTGAAAGTTGAGGATATTCATTTTGAAATTTAAAAAAATTATAATAGTAATCCCTAATATCATAAAAATTTTCACTTAATTTATTTTTCTGTTCAAACCATACTGCGCCAAGTTCGTGAAACCATGCTGGTAAATAATTTAGAGCAATATATTTTTTCTTGAGGTTATTGAAATAATATAGGTGAAACAATTCATGCCTTAATATAAGTTCATTATCATTTATAAGATTTATTGAAAAAATACCTTCTGAATCTAGAGAGGTAAAGGACCTTGTCCCAACATTTGTTAACTGGTAGCTATATTCGTCTGAGAAAATTTCCATTAATTCCCTTTCGATAGAATCAATCATAACTAAAAGAGATTTACTAAAATCATCAGATACACTTATTGGTTTTGAAAAACTTAAAATCGATAAGAAAAAGAATAAAAAACAAAATAAATTATGCTTAATTTTCATCTATTTTATTAATAACGTTTTTGAGATCATCTGGAAGAGGAGATTTAAATTCAAATTTTTTGATATCTTCTGGTGAACTAGGTGAACTAAAGGAAAGATAATGACAATGCAAAAAATATCTTTTTAATCCAGTTTTTTTTCTGAAGAGATTGTTAAATTGTTTATCACCATAATGATCATCACCAATGATTGGAAATTTTAAATTAGATAATTGTCGCCTTATTTGATGTTTTTTTCCAGTTAAAAGCTCTACTTCCAATAAAGAACTGCTTTTAAAATTTCTGATAGTATTTACAATGCTCTTTTCCATAAATCCGTTTTCATTTTCAGTAAACACTTTCTGGTTGTTGAAATTTGAATTATTTTTAACTAAAGCAAAATATTTCTTTTTTAAATCATGATTTTTAAATAATTTGGTTATTATTCTGGCCCATTCAGGATTTTTCGCAGTAACAAGAATTCCTGATGTATGTTTATCAAGACGGTGAACTAAAAAAGGTTTAAAACCATTTTTTTCTCCATAACCCATTAATCCTTCAATTATAGTAACTATCTGTACACCTGTTCCGGGATGCATTGAAATCCCGGGAGGTTTATCAATTACTAGAATATCATCATTTTCATAAATAATTTTAAATTTCAACTCATGTATTACAGGTTTTCTTGATGGAGATAATCGTTTTAATTTTTCTATATCTCCAAAAATTTTTACTTTGATCTGATCTCCTACCTCAACTGGAAAAGATTCTTTTTTACATCTTTTATCATTAATATAAACGTCTCCCTTTCTTATTATTTTATAAATGGAAGAGAGTTTATATTCTTTAAGTTGATGTCTTAAAAATTTGTCTAATCTGAAATAGAAGTTATCTTTTTTAACAATAAAAATTTTTTCTATTTTTAAACCTCCAATAAATTAGAGAGCAAAGCTCCCTAATTTATATTTCGTCGTCATCGTCCTCGTTGCCCATTTTTTTCGAAATATAATTTACAATATCGCCAACGGTTCTAATACTTTCAATATCTTCATCTTCAACCTTAACTCCAAATTCATCCTCAAAAGCCATAACAAGATCCACTAAATCAAGAGAATCTGCTCCTAAATCATCAATTAAATCAGAGTTAAACTCAATTTCTTCAATTTCGATGTTTAATTTTTCATTGACTACTTCTCTTACTTTTTCAAAAATCTCTCTTTTACCCATTTTTTTCACTCCCTTAATTATCCTGATTTTGCACTAATTATATTAGTCTTAATGTTTAAAGTCAATAGATATTTTGTATAATAGAATATAAATACCATTTTTATTTCTAATAATGAAGATGTAAATGAATTGGAGGTCAATCAATGAATAAAAATAAAGAGTTAATAATGAAAAAAATTCCAGATAAACCTCAAGTAGCAATTATATTGGGATCAGGTTTAGCTTATCTGACAGATTTTTTTAAAGATGCTGTGAAAATAGATTACTCAGAATTAGATGATTTTCCTGCTTCAACTGTTATGGGACATAAAAATGAATTTGTTTATGGAATATATAAAGGGAAAAGTGTTTTGGGGATGCGAGGAAGATTTCATTTTTATGAGGGATATTCTGTTAAAAATATCATAAAAGCTATTCATTTATTTAAAGAAATTGGAATAAAAAAAATCATAATTACTAATGCTGCTGGAGGTATAAACAGAGATTTCTCCCCAGGAGAGATTGTTGCAATTGAGGACATTGTAAATCTTGCATTTAATAATCCTTTAATAGGAAAAAATATAGAGGAATATGGGCCTAGGTTTCCTGATATGTCTAAGGTAATAGATGAAAAGTGGTTAAAAAGAATTGAAAATAGGCTAGCTAAGGAAGGGAATAATTTAAAAAGAGGCACATACGCATGGTTTACAGGTCCAAGTTTCGAAACAAAAAGTGAAATAAAAATGGCAGAATATTTGGGAGCAGACATGGTTGGGATGTCAACGGTTCCTGAAATAATTGCTGCGAAACACTGTTCAATTGATTTAATAGCTTACTCATGTGTAACAAATTTTGCCTGTGGAATAAAGGATCAACCTCTAAATCACGAAGAAGTAATTCTTACAGCAAAAAAAGCAAGGGACAGATTCCAAAGAGTTATTGAAATTTCTTTGGAAGAACTATAGGTTATCTGATGAGTTTAAAAAAAATAGTAGATATATTAAAAGATTCAGATGATATTTATGTTATTGGCCATATTATGCCTGACGGAGATTGCATTTCATCTATTCTATCTCTAGTAGAGGGATTAAAAAAAATAGGGAAAAAAGCAAGAGGGTTTATTGATTGGGAAATTCCAGGGAATCTTCTGGATTTTCCAAAAGCAGATAGCATAAAAAAATATAAAGAAGGACTGAAAAAACCATCTAATTTGATTGTTCTAGATTGTTCTTCGCCAGATAGAATAGGAAGATTTCAAGAATTTTTAAGAGAAGATGTTAATGTTATTGTTATAGATCATCATGCAACTAACACTTATTTTGGAAATGTGAACTATGTTGATACTAAAGCTTCATCAGTTGCAGAGATTATTTATGAGATAAATAAAATTCTTTGTATTGATTATAACAAAGAGCTTTCAACTATTAACCTTTTAGGAATTTTAACTGATACTGGTTTTTTTAAATATTCAAATACTACTCCAATGACTTTGCATATTACAGCTGAATTGATGAAAAGAGGAGCAGATATTGAAAAAATATCATTAATGGTAAACGAAAATAGAAAAATAGAAAATCTTTATTTACAGAAGGATGCCATTGTTAATTTGAAGCTTTTGGCTTATGGAAAATTGGGATACTCTTATTTGACTAAAGAAAACTTTGAAAAATATAATATCGCAGAAAATGATTTTGATGGTTTTGTTTCTGACATAAGGTCTATAGATACGGTTGAAGTTGCTATTTTTGCAGCACAATATGAAGAAAAAAAAGCACACGTAAGTTTAAGATCAAAAAAATACTTTGACGTCAGCAAAGTAGCACTTGAATATGGAGGTGGAGGACATCCAAGGGCTTCGGGTTTCACTTTGAATTATGAATTTTCTCTTGAAAAAGCTATAGAATCTGTTGCAAAAAAGGTGGAGAAATTACTATAAAAAAAGAGCCCTTTTCCAGGGCCTGGGGGAATCGTATATGATGTCGTCTAATCGGGTCTTCACTTCCATATATAATATGACTATTAAAACGAAAAAAAGTTCAAAAAAAAATTAAATAGTTTGTAAACTAAGGAGGTAATTTATGAAAAAAGTAATCTGTTTATCATTTATTTCAATTGTATTGATTTTTATTTTTGCAGGGTGTACTCAACCATTTAATCCAGTTGATCAGAATTTGATCAATGCTTTAAATGAATATGACGATGGGTATTTACAAAGAAACTGGGATGCAATGAAAAATGTTTTTGAATATCCGGTAACTGTTGAATCGGTATCTTCAGATTTCAATGAAACACAATTAGAGAATGAATTCGGGGATATTTTCTTAAAGTACAATGGGTTTTGGCTAGGTATAAATTATAACAGCAATAATATAACAATCAATGGAAATTTTGCTGTTGCAAAAATTGAATTCAGTGTCTGGCAGAATGAAAGTAAATCAGATATTCAAAAGGAAAACATAGACATTTATTTTGAGAAAATAGGAGATTCATGGAAAATTTATAAGTTATCAAGATTTGAAATCGATGAATAGAATTTAAAGAATAATAATTATTACTATATATTTTCTTTGCAAAAAAGAAGAGATATCTTATAATTATTACTGATAGAAATAAAGGAGGTAATAATTATGGCAAATTTAAAAACAAATTATTTGGGAATACAACTTAAAAATCCAGTGGTTGTTGGAGCTTGTAAGCTTACTTCAAATATAGATTCACTTAAAAAAATTGAAAAAGCAGGGGCTGGGGCGGTTGTTTTAAAATCTTTGTTTGAAGAACAAATAGGATATGAAAGTTATCAAATGGATGAAGAGTTAACTATGTATAACGAAAGATATGCAGAAATGATTACAATTCACCCAGATATAGAACATGCTGGAGCTTCAGAACATATTACATTTATTAAAGAAGCAAAAAAGGCTCTTAACATACCTATTATTGGAAGTGTTAATGCAGTTACCGATGAAATATGGATAGAGTATGCAAAATTAATTGAAGAAGCAGGAGTGGATGCTCTAGAATTAAATTTTTATTATGTACCTGTGGATTTTGATAAATCGTCTGATGAAATTGAGCTTGAGCAGGTAAATCTAGTAAGACAAATTTGTGAAAATTCATCAATACCTGTAAGCGTCAAACTGAGTACAAATTATTCCAATCCCTTAAATATAATTAAAAGAATGAAAGAAGCAGGAGCTAAAGGTGTTGTATTATATAACAGAATGTTTAAACCAGATGTTAACTTGAAGGACGAAAAAAACATTTATCCAATAGATTTCAGTACCTTTTCAGATATAAGAAATGCTTTGAGAACTATAGGCTTAACCTACGATAGAATAAATCTTGATTTGATTGGTAGTAATGGTGTTTTCTCTGGATCAGATATTGCTAAACTTATTCTTGTTGGGGCAAATGCTGTTCAGGTTGTTTCGACGTTATATAAAAACGGAATAGAGGAACTGGAAAAAATATTGAAATCACTAGAGAAATGGATGGATGAAAAAAATTATAAAATTATAGAAGATTTTAAAGGAAAACTCAGTAAAGTTTTGAATAAAGATGTTTTTGCCTTTGAAAGAGCTCAATATGTGGACATTTTAATGAATATTGAAAAGATATTTATTAAAAATCAGGAAATCTGAGAAAAAAATTTGAAAAATAATAAAAGGGTGGTTGACATAATTCAATCTCTCATGTAAAATTATTTAGCGTTGGGGATGTGGTGAAGTTTGGTTATCATGCCGGTCTGTCACACCGGTGGCCGCGAGTTCGAGCCTCGTCATCCCCGCCATAAAGAGCCGAAAGGCTCTTTTTTATTTTTAAGAGTTATTGTAAGATTGATATGCATAAAAGGGAGGGCGATTATCATTAATAAATATAATATTTTATCAGTTAGGAAAAGACACGAATTGCACGATAATATACTAAGAAAAAGGCTCGAAAGAATTCTGCCATACGCTATGAAGAAAGCCGAAGTAGAATGTTGGATTGTTTTTTCAAGAGAATATAATGAAGATCCTGTATTTTACTCATTAATGCCTTCAAAGTCTCTTTCTGCAGGGAGATACTCTGCTTTGCTATTTATTAGAGATATTAAGAAAAATAAGGTGGAAAAATATATTTGTTCAAGATCTCACTGTGATGTTTCTGATTATTATGATATTTTAAAAGTTAATAAAGACGAGAATTTTCTGGATGTTATATCGAATAAAATAAAAGAGAAAGATCCAAAAAACATAGCACTTAATTTTTCCTGGGAAATTCCTCTTGCTGATGGATTAAGTCATAGTGAATATAAGATAATAAATGAAAAACTAAAAAATTATAAAGATAAGATAATAAGTGCTAAAGAACTTGTGACATTTTGGATGGAAAAAAGAACTACGAAAGAAATGGAGCTTTATGAAAACTTAAATTATATTGCACACGAAATCATTAATGAAGTTTTTTCAAAAAAGAATGTAATTCCGGGTTATACCAATACAGATGATCTTGAATATTTATTATGGCAAGAAGCTATCGATAATGGTTTAGAAGTATGGTTTTCTCCAGACGTTAATTTGCAAAGAAATGGGGAAAAAAACAAATTTATCACTGGGAAGATCTTACAGGGAGACCTTTTACATTGTGATTATGGAATTAAGTACCTTGACTTATGTACCGATACTCAAAGATTGGCATATGTAAAAGAAAATTCTCAAAATGATGTTCCTAATTTTTTAAAGGAATTAATCAAAATTGGAAATAATGTTCAAGATATTTTAGCTGAAGAAATCAGAATAGGATTAACTGGAAATGAAATATTAAAAAATACTTTAAAAAAATGCGAAGAAAGTAATATTAAAGCACAAATATATTCGCATCCGGTTGGATTTTTTGGCCATGGAGCAGGACCAGCTATTGGAATGTACGATAATCAGAAATGTGTTCCTGTGAAGGGAGAATTCAAAATAGAAAATAACACCTGTTATGCAATGGAATTAAACGCATCAAAATTAATTCCTGAATGGAATAATGAAGAATATTTTGCTTTTTTAGAGCAAACGATTGGGATTATAGATCATGAATTGGTTTATTTTGATGGAAGGCAGAAAAAAATCATTCTTATTTAAATATTATAAAATGAGTGAAAATAATATTATACTTGTTCCTATTATATCCAGAAGAGTAAAGGTTTCTCCCAAAAGAAGAATGGATAATATACCAGCTACAACAGGCTTTAAATAAAATAATCTGCTTGCTTCAACCTGGCCGATAATTTTTCCGACTTTGAAATAGATAAAATACGCAATTCCAGTTACCCCAATACCTATATAAAGCATTCTTGCCCAGCTTATAAAATTTTCCGAGGAGGGGATATGTAGATTATTTGTTATGTACAAAACAAATAAATAAACAAGACTAGGAAAAAAGGTTGAAATACATGTTACTGATATAGGATTGTATTTTTGAGTGAATTTTCTTATTAATATTGTATATAGTCCAAATGTAAGAGAAGCACTGAGAGCAAAAATGCTTCCGAGAAAAAAATTATTTCCTGATAAATTGTCAAAAATAAAGAACGAAATTCCAATTAGCCCAATTATTATTCCTAACAATTTTCTTTTATCAAATGTTTTATTTAAAATAATTAAAGAGAAAAGAGATACAAAAATTGGATTTGTTGAAATCAGAACAGCTGTAGTGGAAGCATTTGAAAGGAAAACAGCCAGCTGAAGAAGAGTCATTGATAAAAGAACGTTTATATTCCCAATTAAAAAAATTAACAAAAAATCTTTTTTTGAAAAGTTGAATTTTGAAAAGAAAAGTAAAAATAATCCGCCACTAAAAAATCTGAAGAAAGTCATAAAATAAGGATCGACACTTCCGGATAATGGTCTGCTTACGACTTCAAATGTGCTGAAAAGGAATAATGGAAT
>CAZGZM010000029.1:0-15455 GCA_964529955.1 uncultured Thermotogaceae bacterium | reverse complement strand
AAATAAAAAATTTCTTTTTTTTTTTGAAAAAAAACTAGCATAAAGAAAACAAAAAACACCTTATAATAAATACATTTAACCGGGTTCTATCAAAATATTAGAAATATTAGAAAAATTTTAAATACATAATGCTATTAAAAATCAAAAATAATTAAATTAAATATTCAATAATTTCAATTTTTTTATAAATATAATATTAGATAAAGAAATAGAAAGTAAAGAAAGATGAAATGAAAAAGAATTCATTTAATAAAATGATATAATATTTCGTTATATGCCAATATGATAAATATATTAAATCTATTAAAAAAAAAGAATGATATAAGATAATATTCATTTTATTAAAAATATTTAAAAATTATATCAGTGAGGTGAATGAAATGAAAAGTTTAAAATGGCTAAATGTTATTATTATTTCAGCATTATCATTTTTAGACGGATGGCTTTTTTTGCAATACCTAATAGTAGATCCAGTAGATATGAGCCTCTACTTAATTCTTGCACTAGTATTACTCTTTGGAATAATAATTTATTTTTTCTTCACATTCTCAAAGGTTTTAATGCTTGTAATATCTATTATTTTCGCACTAGTATTTTTTTCTGGAGGATATGCAACAGGAACATATCAGTTAATGAAAATGCCAGATGAAAGAGGCATTCCAGAATTAACACGTTCTTCTAATGATCCGGGAGATGGGCACACGGCTGTAGTATATTTCACTCATGGGGAGCCGACAACATTCAGTCCAATAGCATGGGTCAATCAATTTAATGAATTTGATGAGCAAGATATTAAATTTGTTCCTTTCCTTGCAAGACCACTTTTTGTAAAATCACTTAGAGATCATTATCTTATAGTAGGTTCGAGTAATCATGTGGACATACATAAAGAAATGATAAAATCTCTCGAAAAAATGTATAGAGATAGTGGTGACAATGAAACTAAATTTTACCTAAGCTTTCTTGATGCGGACCCAATGCCTGAAGCTGCTATAATTCAAGCCTTGAATGAAGGAGCTAGCAAAGTAATAGTTTCTGAAGTATTTTTAACTGTATCAAATCACACTGCAGAGGGAGAACATCAGATAAAAAAAGTTCTTGAGGATTTTGATATACCAGCATCGTATACGGAACCTCTTTGGAATTCAGATAAACTAAAAAGCATGTTCATTCAAAGACTTGATGCTAATATTAAAACTGCTGATAAATCAAAAATTGGAGTTTTACTTGTAGGTCATGGTCAGCCTGATGAATGGGATGTAGAATTTCCAACTGAAACAGAACACGAAATAGCATTTAGAGAATCAGTATTAGACCTTCTTGAAAATGACGGATATAACAAAGATAATATTTCTTTAGCATGGATGGAATTCAAAGATCCAAAACCAAAAGAAAAAGTTGAAGAATTTGTTGAGAACGGTTGTGAAGAAATATATTTTTTCTCTGCTGCTATCAGTGCAGATTCCATGCACAGTCAGTATGATGTTCCTGCTTTAGTAGAAGAAGCTGACATACCTGATGATATTGAAATAATAAATTTAGGAGCTTGGGGAAATGATCCAGTAGTAATAGAAGCAATTAAAGAAGAAATTGATAAATTCATGTGAGAAGAAATAAATAATTTTAAAAAGGGAGATGCTCAATGTATCTCCCTTTTTTTATGATATTATCTTGGGATTAAAGAAATATCGATAATCTTTCAAATTATATATCAAGTGTTTTTCTTACTTAAATTGTTTTTTTTAAATATTTCCGCTTTTTAATTTCTAAAGAATTATTATTATTAGAAATAGTTTTTATAAAATTATATCCTTTAATTTTTTTATTATTTTTAAATTTTTTGAAAAAATGATGTTGGAAAAGAAATTTCTAATATTAACTAATTTTTTTTTAATTCATTTTAATCAGTTATAATTGAATTTATTTAACTCTCATTAGCTAAAATGGAATTTTGATTGTAAAATGTTTTAGTGTTATACTATGCATGATGTATAATGCATCGGTTTAACAAAAATGTATTAAATATACGGCAACCACCGAGATCTACACACAACGGGGTTTTAAATACCCTTAATCATGGAGGTGTTAAGGTGAAATTAGGTAAAGGTTTACTGTTAGTAGTTATTCTTGTTTTAAGTGTAGCTGTTTTTGGTTCAACTATTAAATTAGCATTAGTTGCACCGTTCACAGGACTTGGTTCAATTCTGGGTGATTACATTAAAAAGGGAGCATTGTTAGCAATTGAGGAAATTAATGCTAACGGCGGTGTAAATGGAGATATGATCGAACTTGCTGTTTACGATGACGCTGCTAATCCAAGTACAGCTGCTAATGTAATAAGAAGAGCTCTTTTCCAGGATAATGCTGTCGCTTTGTTTGGACCTAATATGAGTAGTTCAGTAATCGGTGTTCATCCATTAGCACAACAAGCCAAAACTCCTATGCTTGTTGGAGCAACATCACCATCATTCAGATATACTGTTATTCCTAACGATTATTTGTTCAGATTAAGAGCTGATGATGGAGTTAAGGTTGCTAACTTAGTAAAGTATGCAGTAGAAGTATTAGGAATGGAAAAACCTGCAGTTATTTATGGTTCAACTGATTATTGTCTTGCTGCTTTAGATGTTGCAGAAGAAAAGTTTGCTGAATACGGAATAGAAATAGTTGCTTCTGAACAGATTAAAGAAGGAGAAAAGGATGCTACAGGACAAATAACTAAATTAAAGAATGCAGGATTTGACGGTTTAATTGGACTTACACATGAACCTGAAGCTGCAGTCGCAGTAACACAGTTAAAACAGTTCCAAATTGATGTTCCAATTATTGGATTCTCTGCATGGGGTGTTCCTGCATTTACAGATTTAGCCGGAGAAGCTGCAGTAGGTGTTTATTCCGTACAGGGATTTAATCCTATAGATCCTGATCCTGCAGTAGTTGAATTTGTAGAAAAGTATAAGGCAATGTTTAATGGCGAAGAACCTAGTGATCCTTCACAGGCATATTATGATGGTATGTACATAATTGCTGATGCAATTGCAGCAGTTGGTACTGATGGTGAAGCATTAGCAGATTATCTTGCTAATGATATAGATATTGTTGGAGTACAGGGAGAACTTAAATGTGACGAGCATCATAATTTTACAAGTGTTTCTTTGATTTCACAGTTTGATGGGGAAAATTGGGTAATCATAGATAAGATATTCTAAAAATTATAGTTTTAAGAGAGCGATTAATCGCTCTCTTTCCCTATTAAAATATGAAGGGGGGAGAAAATGCTTCAAGATATTCTACAGAATATTATTTCGGGAGCTTCGATTGGAGCTACTTACGGATTAGTTGGTTTAGGTGTAGTTTTTTTATGGTTAACAATTTCAAGGATAAACTTTGCAAATATATCCTCAGCTATGTTAGGAGCTTATTTGTTCATGACTTTTTATGGTCTTAATTTAGGATTTTTCCTTTCATTTGTTTTATCAATTGGTTTAATAGCATTATATGGTTTAGGTTTAAGGCAATTCATTTATGAACCAATTAGAAAAAGAGGTGGAGGAAGATTAGAATTCGTTGTTGCAACATTAATGCTTTGTACTTTTTGGTTGAATTTAATTATTGTTGCATATGGTGCCCTTCCAAAACCATTTCCACCTGTATTTGGAGGCAGCACTGATTTTGTATCTATAGGTTCTGTTAGAATTCCTTCATTGTATTTAAATATTTATCTTGTAATAGCGATTCTGATGGTATTTATCTATATTATTTTAAATAAAACTCTAGTTGGAAAATCATTCAGAGCAGCTGCTCAGAATAGAGAGGCAGCGGCTTTAATGGGAATAAATGTTAAATTCACTACTTCACTTTCATTTGTAATGGCAACTTGTGTTGTTGGAATAGCAGGAATTCTTCTTGCACCTATTTATTTTGTTTCGTTGGAGCTTGGGGGAGGTTCAATTGGAATAAAGGGTTTTGCTTCCGCGGTACTTGGGGGATTAACTAATCCCTACGGAACTATATTAGGTGGAGTTTGTTTAGGAATATTAGAAAATTTTTCAACATTGTACATTTCTTCAACATACAGAGATGTTATTTCGTTCTCAGTTTTAATTCTTGTTTTAATTATCAAACCATCTGGTATCTTCAACTGGAAATCAAAAAAGGGTATAGGGTGATAAATGATGAAGAAAAAATTATTTTTTATTTTAATTGGGGTAGCAGTAATAATATTATTCCCAATCATTGATAACAACACATATCACTTATATCTTATGAATCGAGCCTTAATTCATGCTATTTTAGTAACGGGACTTGTCTTTTTAACTGGATTTGCTGGACAAATTTCACTTGGACAAGCTGGGTTTTATGCATTAGGAGCTTATTCATCGGCTTATTTTTCAACAAGATTAGGATTACCTATTTTTGTTGGAATAATAATTGGAGTAGGAGTTAGCGTTTTAGCTGGTTTTTTGTTAAGTATACCTTCTTTTAAGCTAAAAGCTTTTTTCCTTTCGCTTGTAACGATAGCATTTGGACAAATTGTTTATATATTGATTGTTAATCTTCAACCTATAACTGGAGGACCATCTGGTTTCTTTGGAATTCCTTTCTATCATGTCGGAGACTACATGTTTTCATTTGAAAATGTATTCTGGTTATTAGGAATAATTCTCTTACTAACTTTATATATTATGTATAAGATTAAGCATTCGCATATTGGAAGAGCTATGTTAGCAATGAATGCTGATGATGTTGCAACCGAAACTTGTGGTATATCTACAAAAAAATTAAAAATAGCTGCATTTGGTTTTTCAGCTGGACTAGCAGGATTAGCAGGAGCACTTTACTCTCATTTAGCAGGATTTCTTTCTCCAGAACCATTCACCTTTTTTGAATCGTCCAATTTTGTAGCAATGGCAGTTGTTGGTGGTTTAAGAGATATGCTTGGAGGAGTAGTTGGTGGTATAGGATTGACATTGCTTCCTGAATTCTTGAGATTTGGAGGATGGGAAAATTACTATTTGATGGTAACTTCCATTATAGTAATTTTAATAATAATCTTCATGCCTAAAGGTTTAGCTCCCCTTTTAGGTAATATCTTCAAGAAGATTTTCAGAGTAAAAAGCAGTAATACTAAGACTCTTTAAGGGGTGATGAATATGGATATATTGAAAACAAAAAATATGACAAAGAGCTTCGGGGGTGTTGTTGCTAATAAAGATCTTTCTTTAAATATTCCAGAGGGAAAGATTACTGCTTTCATAGGCCCAAATGGAAGTGGAAAAACTACTTTCATAAATGTTGTAACGGGAGTTCATCAAATAACAAGTGGTGAAATATATTTTCAAGATGAAGAAATATCAAAATACGAAAGTAATCAGATAAGCAGATTGGGAATTGCAAGAACTTTTCAGAAAATCAGATTATTCGATAATCTTTCGGTGATAGAAAATGTGTTAGTTGGAAGAAAATCATTTTATAAAAGTGGCCCGATAAGTGTAGTTTTGAACACTAAAAAGTTCAGAGATGAAGAAAAGCTGAATAAGGAAAAAGCTTTGGAACTTCTAGATTTGGTTGGATTGAAAGATCAGGCATATGAATCTCCAAAGGGTATGGCATATGGATTGAGAAGATGTCTTGAAATTGCCAGAGCGTTGGCTCTTGAACCAAAATTACTTTTTTTAGATGAACCAGCTGCAGGAATGACAAGGGATGAATTCAAAGTGATTATGGATTTAATGCTAATTCTTAAGGAAAGTGGGATTACAACCGTTCTTGTTGAGCACACTATGGATTTCATCAGAGCTGTAGCAGATTGGGTTTATGTTCTTAATTTTGGACAAATTATTGCTAAGGGGCCCTTTGATCAAATTGAAAAAGATCCTGTTGTTTTGAAAGCATATTTGGGGGAGGAGTAAAGATGAGTATTCTTGAAACTAAAGATTTATCAGTTGCATACAACGGAGTTCCTGCGCTCAGAAATGTAAGTATTAAAGCTGAAAAGGGAGAAGTTGTATCTGTTCTCGGTCCAAATGGAGCTGGAAAAACAACTCTTTTAAAAAGCATTTCTGGTTTAGTAAAATGTTCAGAAGGCAGCAAGATCTTTTTTATGGATGAAGAAATTCAAAATCTCCTACCTCATAAAATTACACGAAAGGGCGTAATTCAAGTTCCTGAAGGCAGACAGGTTTTTGGGGAACTGTCAGTCCAGGAGAATTTGGAAGTAGCTGGTGTAAGAGTAGGATTAAATAAAGCAAAAGAAAATATTAAAAAAGTATACGAATTGTTTTCTGAATTGAAACCCAGAAAAAATCAAGCAGCAGGAACTCTATCAGGTGGAGAGCAGCAGATGCTAGCAATTGGAAGAGCAATTGTTGCAGAACCTGTAATACTTCTAATTGATGAACCATCAATGGGATTGGCGCCTGTAATAGTAAAAAGGATCTTTTCTACTTTGAAAAAAATTGTTAAAGATACAGGTTTAACTATGCTTATTGTAGAACAGAATGCAAAACTTTCATTACCTATGAGCGATAGAGTATATATTGTTTCTCAAGGTAAGGTGATGATAGAGGGAACTGTAGAAGAACTTAAAAATGATGAAAGAATTAGAAACATGTATTTTGGAGGAAATTAAGTGGAATTCTTATTGGATTATTATGATGAAAGAACTTTTAAATTAAATTTACCGAAAGAAAATATAATAAAGGGTTTTAAAAATGAAGAAAAAAAAGAAAAAGTTTTATTAGATAAAGCTTTAAATAATCCAATTAATTCTAAAAGATTAGTGGAGTTAGCTAAGAATGCTAAAAAAATTCTGATCGTTGTTGAGGATCATACAAGACATTCTCCAATTTACGAGACACTGGTAGAAATAAAATGGAGATTTAGTTTAGAAAAAATTCAATGGAATAAAGTTGCAATTCTCGTTGCAACTGGAACTCATAGAAAAATGACTGATTTAGAACTTAAAGAAAAATTTAAAGAATTTAAAGATTTTTCAGAAATAATCCAACATGATGCTTATAATTCTGAGTTAAAAGAGTTTGGATCTTTTCTTGATGTTCCACTAAAGATTAACTCACTTGTTGATTATGATCTTGTAGTTTGTATAGGTGCAATAGTTCCCCATAGATTTTCAGGATGGTCTGGTGGATCAAAGATGATTGTTCCTGGAATTGCAGGCTATGAAACCGTTTTTAAATCTCATCATATGGCTATTCTCAATAGTAGTGCTAATGTAGGTATTTATAACAACGAATTTAGAAATTTGATTAATGAAACCGGGAAAAGAGTAGGAGTGAATTTTATTATAAATTATTATTTTGATTCTAATGGTGAAATAGCTGGTTGTGTTGCAGGAGAACCGGTAAGTACCCATGAAAAAGGAGTAAAATTAGCTAAAAAGTATGTGGAAACATTTTTTAATTATAAATCAGATGTTACTTTTATCTCCTCTTATCCTTCGGTTAATGATTTTTGGCAAAGTGGTAAGGCTTTATATACAGCTGATCTAATAACAAAAGATTCCGGAAGAATTATTATGATATCTCCATTATTTGAAGGTTTTGGAGATCATCCAATTTTTGCAAAAAAACTATGTAAAAGCAGTGACGAGATTTTAGAAAGCTTAAATAATCTAAAAGGGGAAGACCCACTAGCATTTGTTGCTGCTTATGCTGTTAAAAAAATAATGGAAAAAAAGAAAATTTCAATTATAAGTGAGACTAAGTATTCAGAAGAATTTAAAAAAATTGGTATAGATATAAATTTAGAAGTAGATTCCTTTGTAAATGAAATAGTTGATAAAAATTTAAAGGTTATTGTTTTAAATAACACATTAATCTTACCAAGAATAAACGGTCAGGAGGAAATTTTATGAAAGCGAAAGAATTAAAAGAAATGCAGTTGAATAACACTCCATATTTTGATAACACGAAATGGGTGTGCCCTAAAAATTTCGATGAGAAAATCAGAGGAGAAAATGCTCTTGAAAACATTTATATTCATGATGTAACTCTAAGAGATGGCGAACAAACTTGTGGACTTACATGGAACGAAGAACAGAGAGTAAAAATTGCACTTGCATTAAATGATCTCGGAGTTAAATCAATTGAAGTAGGTATGCCGATAGTATCTGAAGAAAACAAAAGAGCTATAAAAAGGCTTGTAAAAATGAATTTGAGATCTGAAATAATTCCATTTGCCAGATCATTAAAAAAAGATGTTGACGAATCACTTGCATGTGGAGCCGAGAGAATAGTTATAGAACATGCTGTTAATCCTTATGATAATGAATGTGTTTACAATGTAAACTCAGAACAGGTCATTGACAGAGTGGTTTCGACAATTGAATATGCTAAAGAGAAGGGAATGAAACCAACCTTTATGGGATGGGATACAACAAGATCAACTTTTGATTATGTTTTGCATATATTTACTGAAATAGCTAAAAGAGCAAAACCTCACAGTATAGTTTTCGTGGATAGTTTTGGAGTAGCTTCACCCTTTGCAATTGAATACTTCTTCACAGAACTCAAAAAAAATATCCCTGATATCCCCCTTGAATTCCACGTTCATAATGAATTTGGTCTTGCCATGGGATCGGTATTTGCTGCAGTAAGAGCAGGTGTTTCAGGAATACATAGTTCAATCAATGGTTTAGGCGAAAGAACAGGAAATGTAGCTACAGAAGAAGTCGCTGCAGGACTAAAAATTCTTATGGGAATAGATGCAGGATTGGATTTAACGAAAATTGGGGAAGTTTCAAGATTAGTCGAGGATATTTCAAAAATAAAAGTTGCAAATAATAAACCTGTTGTCGGAAAAAGATTATTCTGGGTAGAATCAGGAATAGTAGTTGATGCACTTGATAAACTTAATGAAGCTGGCATTGAACCTGCTATGACTCCTTATCTTCCATCACTTGTTGGTATGGGAGAAGTTCAAATTAAACTTGGTGCTTTCAGTGGGAATGCAAGTATAAAATACTGGCTTAAAAAATTAGGATACGAAGCAACTGATGATCAAATTAAAGAAATTACGGATATTGTAAGAATGGAAGGAAGAATAAGAGGAACTTTACTTGAAACAAAAGATTTTAAAGGAATAGTTGAAAAGGTGCTTTAATGAGTAGATACATTCTGGTAATAAATCCTGGTTCTACTTCAACAAAAATCGCAGTTTTTGATGGAATAAAGGAAATATTTAGAAAAAATTTAATTTTGACCAATAAACAACTTGATCTTCCTCTTTTTCCTGATCAATATAAAATAAGGAAAGAGCAGATTCTTAGTGCTTTAATAGAAAATGATATTTGCCCAAAGGAATTATCAGCTGTTTCCGCTCGTGGAGGAAGAATTAAACCATTATCATCTGGAGTTTATAAAATTAATGATGATATGGTAAATGATGCTAGAAATGGTTTACAAGGAGTTCACCCATCAAACACAGCTGTTGTGATTGCAAATGAATTTCAAAAGGAATATGGTATTCCAGGATATACTGTTGATCCTATAAGTGTTGATGAAATGGAAGAATGGGCTAGAATAACTGGATTGAAAGATATTAAGAGAAACTCATTGTCCCATGCACTTAATATGAAAGCAGTAGCTAAAAAATCAGAAAAAATACTTGGAAAAAAATATACAGATTTAAGATTGATTGTTGCCCATTTAGGCGGTGGTTCATCAATCAGTGCACACTTAAATGGAAGAATGGTTGATCTGTATAACAGCGATAAAGAAGGACCTTTTTCAGTAGAAAGAGCTGGAGCATTACCTTCCCATGAATTATCAGATTTTTCAAGAAAAAATGATAATTATCTCGATCTTTTAGCTCACAGTGGAGGATTGTTTTCCCATTTTCAAACTAGGGATGTTAAAAAAATAATTGAAATTGCTTCTGACGAAACAACTGTTTATAAAATTATTTTAGAAGCTTATATCTATAATATAGCGAAATATATGTTCAGCTTATTAGCAGTTTTCAATGGAGAAATAGATGCATTTATTATTACGGGTGGAGTAATAAAATCAAACTATATAAAAGAAAAACTACAAATCAAACTAGGTTCTAAATTTAAAATTATTATATTCGAAGGCGAATATGAAATGGAAACTTTGGCAGAAAGAGTGAATGATGTCTTGATTCATAAAGGCACTCCTAAAGAATATTGAGGTGAAATTATGATGAATTCATTTGAAGAAATAACTCAAAAAGCAAAGAAAATAAAAAACAAAATAAATTTAGTCGCTGTTCGCCCATATGATGAATCAACTTTGATAGCAATTTCTGAAATTTATAAATGGGAAAATACCGAGCCAGTTTTCATCGGAGAGAAAGAAGTAATTAAAAGCAAAATAGATGAACTAGGGCTTGAAGATTTATCAAAAGTTGAAATTATAAATGAAAAAGATGAGTTTTCTTCAGCTGAAATAGGAGTGAAAAAGGCAAAGGAACCTGGTTCTATCTTAATGAAAGGATTCATAAACACTGCTGTTTTTTTGAAAGCAGTTATAAATGAAGCGAAAAATGATAAGAAGTTTATAAGTCACATCTCTTTGATGGAGATTCCAGATTACAAAAAATTACTTATGATAACTGATGGAACTGTTAATGTTTTCCCTGATTTGAATGTAAAAGTGAACATAGTCAAGAATGCAAGAGATCTATTATTATCTCTCGGTTATAAAAATCCAAAAATAGCTGTAATAGGTATAAATGAAAGAATATCAATGAATAACAAAGACTTAGTTGAAGGTGCAATTATTTCAAAAATGAACGATAGAGGCCAAATTAAGAATTGTATTGTTGAAGGACCTATGCCTCTCGATACGGCTGTAAATAAAGAAGCTGCAATAAAGAAAGGCATTTATTCATCAGTTGGAGGAAATGCAGATATAATTGTTTGTTCAAACCTTGAATCTGCTGCAAATCTTATTAAAGGATTAGTTCATCTTGGGAAAGCAAAAACCGCTGGAATATTATTGGGGTCAGGTTATCCTACTGTTTTAACATCAAGAAGCGACAAAAAAGATGCTAAAATAACATCTATATCTATAGCACTCTTAAATGCTAATGGGGGGATGATTTAAAATGAAAGCTAGTTTTATGATAGCCAATGAAAATATCCCCGAAGGATTAAAG
This sequence comes from uncultured Thermotogaceae bacterium, assembly GCA_964529955.1. Classification (GTDB taxonomy): domain Bacteria; phylum Thermotogota; class Thermotogae; order Petrotogales; family Kosmotogaceae; genus JASGMR01. The sequence continues at coordinate 4,313 of CAZGZM010000029.1, read as the reverse complement.
GTTACCGGATTGACGGGAGATTTTTCTAAAACTTTTAAAAATCTTGTTTTGAGCGGATTTGAAAAATATGAATTGATGATAGATGATCCAGAAAAAGTAGATCAGACAAAAATAAAATATTACAACAAAACATTCAATATTAAAATAATTTTTCTATGTTCTGGTGAAATGGCTGGAATTGCAGGACTTTCGTTGAATGATATTGATGATGACAGAAGAGAGAAAGCTTTGCGGAAATTGATGCTCGCTATTGATTTAGCATCAAATTTTAGAGTGAATATTAATATAGGAAGACTGAGAGGAACGATTTATAATGATGGTAAATTTAAATCGCTTGAAAGACTTTCAAAATCACTCAAAGAAATTGATGATTATATTTTAAAAGAAAGTAAGGATACACTAGTTTTGATAGAACCTTTAAGAGAGGATATATGCCCAATATTAAACAGTTGTGAGGAAACAAAAAGTTTTATAAAAGAAAGTAATCTTAAGAATTTTAAAATTTTGCTGGATTCTGATCATATGAATAATGAAAGTGATCTTCATTTTATTAAACAAAATATTGACTGGATCAAACATGTTCATCTTGCAGATACAAAACATGAACCAATTGGAAAAGGAAAAATAGATTTTAATAAGTTTATTAAACTACTCGATGATTCTGGTTATGAAGGAGAATACAGCGTTGAAGTATTCTGTGAAAAGGATCAAAATAAAACACTAAATGAAAGTTATGAATTTTTGAAAGCTCTTTCTTTTTCAAAGGAGGATTATTATGAATAGAACTGGTCAATTTAGAGGAATTCAACATCAAGTTTACGAATCACTTTTAAATAGCATCGTTGAGCTTGAAATACCTCCAGAAACCAAACTGACTATTCAAAGATTAAAAAGCATTTATGATGTATCCTCAACTCCAATAAGAGGTGCTTTATATAAACTTATTGAAGATGATCTTGTCAAGAGTGGTCATGGAAAAAGCTTCTATGTTAAAGACATAAACGAAGTAGAAGTAAAACAGATATTTTCACTTAGATTAGTATTAGAGGAATTAGCATTAAAAGAATCAATAAACAGAATTGATTTATCAGTAATCTCAGATCTTATTTTGAGAATGAGATCTCATTTAAAAAACCCTGAAGAAACTAAGATTCATGTTCCTTATGATATTGATTACAAACTTCATAACGAAATTCTTAAAAATTGTGGAAATCCTTATTTAATTGGAGTTATGAAAAAAATATCAACTCTTATCAAAAGAATGAGAAATGTTATAAAGTACTATTTGCCCGAGCAGCAAAAGGATTGGATAATAACTGAAATGGAAGAACACCTTCAAATAGCGGAAGGAATATTAAATGGAAGTTTCAAACAGGGTTCAAATGCTTTAGAAAATCATCTTTTACATTCAATAGAAATGGTTTGTACAATTTTAGAAACTACAAAAGTTGAATATAAGCCAGCGAAAAGATTTATAGAATTGGGGGTATAACCTATATGAAGCAGGGTATTTCGTTATCAAAGAACGATAATGTAGCAACTGTATTGGAAAAAGTATTAATAGGAGAAGAAGTAAATATTAAGGGTTTAGATGAAGTGATTGTAATAAAAGCAGAAGAAGTAATACCTGCAGGGCACAAAATTGCTTTGAAAAACATAAAAAAAACAATGAATATAGTTAAGTACGATAATATTATCGGAATATCTACAGATAATATAAAAATGGGATTTCACGTGCACGTACATAATGTAGCAAGTTGTAGAACTGAATCAAAAAGTGGAGGTGAATAAGGGATACCCCGATGATTATGGATAAAACTATAAAAGGATATTTAAGGAACGATGGAAAGGTTGGAATAAGAAATCATGTTTTAATAATACCTAGCGTTTTATGTTCAAAGAAAGTAGCTGAAAAAATTGCTTACAGTACGCCGGGATGTGTTGTAGCTAGTCATAATCAAGGTTGTGCTCAACTTGGTGATGATTATTATCAAACAAGAAGAACAATACTTAACACTTCTTTAAATCCCAATGTTGCATCAGTTTTGATTATTGGATTAGGTTGTGAAAGAGTTTCTCCATACGAATTAAAAGACGAAATAAACCAGGCAGGCAAAAGAGCAGAGTTAATAATGATACAGGATATGGGAACTCAAGAAGCAATCAATCAGGGGATGAAAATCGCAAAGGATTTAGTTATTGAAGCAAATAAAATAGAAAGAGAAGATGTTCCCATTTCGTCACTTGTTTTAGGAGTAGAATGTGGAGGATCTGATTTTTCATCAGGGTTATCTGCAAATCCTGTTGTAGGACAGGTGTCTGACAAAGTCTGGAAAAAGGGCGGTAGAATAATTCTTTCAGAAACTACTGAACTTGTAGGTGCAGAACATCTATTGTTTGAAAGAATGGAAGATAATAAAATGAAAGAAACATTTGAAGGAATGCTACAGAGAATGATAAATGAAAGTGTTAATAACAGCAGAGATGTTGTTGATAAAGAAAATATACCTAATAATATTTCTCCGGGAAATGTTAGAGGGGGATTGACTACACTTGAAGAAAAATCACTTGGAGCAATGATAAAGGGAGGAAAGGTCCCAATAGTTGGAGTGAAAGAATACTCAGAGTTTGTTGATAACAAAGCAGGTTTATATTTAATGGATACGCCTGGTTATGATGTTGAATCAGTAACAGGAATGGTTGCTGGTGGTGCAACAATTATTCTTTTTACAACAGGACAGGGGACACCAACTGGAAATCCAATAGCACCTGTTATTAAAGTTACTGGAAATGCAAATACAGCAAAAAAAATGAAAGTGAATATAGATTTTGATAGTAGTAAAGTGATCAATGGTGAAATGACTTTAGAAGAATGTGGATGTGAATTGTATAAGGAATTGTTGGAAATAGCTAATGGAAAATTAACAAAAGCAGAGGAACATTTGCAGGATGATTACTCTATTTGGAATGTAGGAATTAAATTATGATTGAAAATAAAGAACTTGAAAATTTAACCGTGCGTTTCTGTGAATTCAATACGACAAATCCCCCGGGAAATGAAAAAGAATTGGCTTTGTTTATCAAAGAATATTTGGAAAAAAAAGGAATTGAATCATGGTATAAGGAAGTTAATCGAAACAGAGCCAATATTTATTCCATATTAACTAGAAAAGAGGGTGAGCCATATTTAATTTTTGCTGGACACTTAGACGTTGTTCCAGCTGGTTCAAACTGGAGTAAAGATCCTTTCAAGCCTAAAATAGATGATGGAAAAATATATGCAAGAGGAAGTAGTGATATGAAAGGTGGATTAGCTTCCCTTCTTACTGCATATATTGATCTTTATAACGACAAGAATTTTAATGGAAATATAATTTTTTTGGGAACATGTGACGAAGAAGTGGGATGTTCAGGTATTCAAAATTTTCTCGAACATTTTCAACTTCCAATAAATGGAGCAATTATAGCAGAACCTACATCAAATAAACTAGCAACTGGAGAGAAGGGAGCTCTTTGGATCAAGTTATGTTTTAAAGGAAAATCTGCTCATGGTTCTCAACCGAATATGGGCAAAAATGCAATTCTTGATTTATATAAAACATATGAAAAAATTTACGATAATTTTAGTGAAATTCAAGATCTCACGATAAGCATTAATAAAATTTTGGGTGGTACAAAGGAAAACACCGTACCTGATTATGCGGAATGTATATTGGATATAAGATTTAAGGAAAATATTTCTTCAAAGGATTTGAAAAAGAAAATATCAAAAATTATGAGTTATCAAAAGGGATCAAATATAGAAATACTTTTAGAAAGGGAATCATTTAAATCTTCTGGAATATTAACCGATACAGTAAAAGAAACTCTAATTAAAAATGATATTGATTCTGATGAATTATTTATGACTTATTTTACTGATGGAGCTTTTATAGCAATAAGGGGTATAGAAACAATTATACTTGGACCCGGAGAAGCGACATTAGCTCATGTGTCTGATGAGTATATTGAACTTGAAAAATTGTTTCAATCTAAGAAGATATATAAAGATATCGCAAAAAGATTCTTTGAAAGGGATGTTTAAATGTCTGAATATGTATATATTGACTTCAAAAAATTAAAAAATATTTGTGTTGAAATATTAAAAAAGAATAAATTTCCAGAGAAAAAAGCTGTAGAAATAGTAGATGTTTTAGTTGAAGCTGATGCCAGAAATATTCCATCTCATGGTGTAGCAAGATTAAAACGATATATCAAAGAAATGGAAAGTGGTTTTATTAAATTGGAATCTGAACCCCAAATCATATTTCAAA
>CAZGZM010000028.1:0-15460 GCA_964529955.1 uncultured Thermotogaceae bacterium | reverse complement strand
AGTTATATATGCATATACAAACGATTTTTCAAAGGATAATTTGTTATTGACAAACAAAAAACTTTGTTCTGTGATTCGTAAAAAAAATTCAATTGATATAAATATAAATTTCTTGAAGAAAGAATTTAAAAATATAAATCCTGTAATCTTTTACCCAGACAGTATTCCTTTGAAAGATAAAATATATCTTATGAAAAAAACCTATTGCGGTATGAAAGAATATTCAGAAAAAATTAGTAAATCAATAATACACATATTGGAATCTGATCAAAAAATTTGGATATATAATTCTGAAAATTTAGAAACAGAAGATAGGAGGACAAGAACTAGATTAGCTGCAACTGCAGTTGTTTCGAAAGGAAACGAAAAAACTGTAGCAACTGAATTTCCTGGAGCTTCAATGGGATTTGAATTTTTTAATACAATTGATCCTTATTTAATAGGTAAAACTGTTTCTTCAAGAGCTTTAAGAATGAGTGAAGCAGAATATTGTCCTGCAGGAAAAATGCCGGTTATTATCTCAAATGGTTTTGGAGGAGTTTTATTTCATGAAGCTTGTGGTCATCCCCTAGAAGCTACTAGTGTAGCGAAAGGTGCTTCGGTATTTACAGAAAAAATTGGCAAAAAAATAGGTAGCGAAATAGTATCTGCGGTTGATGATGCTACAATTCCAAATGCCTGGGGTTCTGCAAATGTTGATGATGAAGGAGAAAAAACAAGAAGAAATATATTAATCAAAAATGGAATTCTGAAAACTTTCCTTGTTGATAGAGCAAATGAAAAGAAATTAAACATAGAGCGAAATGGTTGTTCAAGAAGACAAAATTATACATTTACCCCAACTTCCAGAATGAGTAATACTTTTATTCTTCCAGGTGATTTATATCCCGAAGAAATAATTTCCCAAACTGAATATGGTTTGTATGCTAAAACTATGGGAGGCGGTTCTGTCCTACCAGCAACAGGGGAATTTAATTTTGCTGTTAATGAAGGATATTTAATAAAGAAAGGAAAAATTGTTAAGCCTGTAAAGGGTGCAACGTTGATAGGCAAGGGTCATGAAATACTAAGCAAAATAGATTTAGTTGGAAATGATTTATCTAGAGGAGAAGGAATGTGCGGTTCATCGTCCGGATCTATACCAGCGGATGTTGGGCAACCGACAATAAGAATATCGGAACTTACAGTAGGGGGTAGAAATAAATGATTTTTGAAAAATTCAAAGATAAAATATTTCTAGAAGCAAAAAAAACCGGAATAGAAAATTGCGAAATATATTTTTCAAAGTCAAAATCATTCCATCTTGAATCTTATAATGAAGAAATTGAAAAATATTCTGATTCGAATACTTATGGTATAGGATTAAAAGTAATAAAAAATAACAAAGCAGGTTATGCTTATTCAGAAATAATGGATGAGGAATCTGCAAAAAATTTAGTTCATATAGCCAACGAAAACCTTTTTTATATTGAAAGTGATTATGAAGAATTTTTCCTTTCTCCTGGAAAAAAATATGATAAAGTCACAGAATATATTGACGAAATATCAAAAATACCAACTGAGAAAAAAATCGATATTATCACTTCTCTAGAAAGAACAACTAAATCTCTTGATAAAAGAATAATATTGACTCCTAATTGTGTTTACAGAGAATTTTTCTCTGAAAGAAGAATTGTAAATACTCTTGGGCTTGATTTATATTCTGCTTCTGGAGGAGGAATAATGTATGTAATTGCTATCGCTTCTGAATCAGGTAAAAACAAAATGGGTTTTGGAATAAATATGTTCGAAAAAAAAGATGAAATAGACATTGCCAAAACAGCAGAAAAAGCAAAAAATGAAGCAATTGAAAAATTAAATGCCAAATCCATCAAATCAGGAAAATATAAAATACTATTTAGAAATAGCTGTTGGGGAAGCCTAATAAATACTTTTATTGGAATGTTTTCTGCTGAAAATGTTCAGAAGGGTTTATCACGCCTTAGTGGAAAAATTGGAGAAAAAATCTCTTCGGAAATTATTACTCTGATAGATGACCCATTTATGGAGAAAAGTTATTTTAATATTTCCTTTGATGATCAGGGAGTTCCAACAAAAAGAAAAAATTTAATTGAGAAAGGATATTTAAAAACATTTTTATATGATTTAAAAACAGCTAAAAAAGAAAAGTGTGATTCAACAGGAAATGCAATAAAAAATTCCTATAAAAGCAGTACTTCTATTAGACCTATAAATCTTACTATGCTTCCAGGTAATAAAGATTATAAGGAAATGATAAAAAGTCTTAATAATGGTCTCATAATTACTTCAGTTGAAGGATTACATTCTGGTGCAAATTCTATTTCCGGGGATTTTTCTCTTGGTGCTCAAGGTTTTATAGTTGAAAATGGTAATATATTATCAGGATTAGAACAAATTACTGTATCAGGCAATATATTGAGTTTATTTAATGATATAGAAGAAGTCGGAAATGATTTTGATTATTCTTTATCCTTTTCTCCAATTTGTTATTTTCCTTCTGTAATTGTGAACGAATTGGACATAGCTGGTGAATAAAAATGGAAATTTTATTTTGTTAAATCAATTTAATTTTTTTGATTAAAAATCAGGAAGGAATTAATGAGAAAACTAAGTAGGGAATTTGCAGTCTTATTTCTTGTATTATCATTTAGCTTAATATTCATTTTTGTTATTTTATCTCTTCTAGCTTTTCAAAGGGTTATTAAAGATGAATATAATATTTTTCTAAACAATAAAATTGATCTCGTTTATGAATGGTTTGCTCAGACAAAAATGCCAACCAAAGATGTTATAGCTAATTACGAAAATGATAATACTATTCCTCAAAATTACGATCTAATAATTGAAAAAGAAAATGACGAAAAAATAATTATTGTTGATAAAATATGGCTTTCGGATAATCAAAAAGAAGAACTTACAAATTTGAATTCAGGATTTTATACAATTAATAACGAAGTGGTATATATTTGGAGATATCTTTCTCAAAGTGGAAAAATCTATGTTATTGGAAAAATATTTGACAGGAATATTATGGAAGAACTAAGCAAATATCTTGGAGAAGATGCTACTACTTTTATAACTTTTGAGGACAAATTTATAATTCCTCAAGATTTTTCTGAATATAATGTTTTTATTAGATCAATTTTAGAAAAAGAAATTGAAATAGGAGATACTCCATTTGAAGTTACCGGAGAGTTTTCAAGGAATTTCCCGTTTATTAAAGACTATTTTTTGGTTGATAAAATTGAAATTGCGGGATCAGATTTTTATATTATTCAGGAAGAAGCTTTAATGTCATCAGTAACTTCAAATATTTTAATTAATTTGATAATCGTTCTAGCTATAGCATTCCTTGTAACATTTTTAATTTCTGTTTTCATTAATCATTATATTTCAAAAATAATTAATAAAATTTTAGTTGGATTTGATTCAATGAAAAGGGGTAGTCACGAAAGAGTAGAAATTAATTCAAAAGATGAACTAGGTCTAATAGCTTCGGAACTCAATACCACGATGGATTACATTGAAAAAACATCAAGGGAATTGAAAAATTATAATAAAGATTTAAAAATATATTCCAAAAAAGCTAGAGAAGCCAGTAATGCTAAAACAGAATTTCTTGCAAATATTTCTCACGAGATTAGAACACCAATGAATGCTATTTTAGGTTTTGCTGATTTATTGATGAATCAGGAAAAAAATATTGAAAAGAAAAAATATATTTCTCTAATTTACCAGAATGGTGAAGGTTTGCTTTCATTAATAAATGATATTTTAGATCTTTCTAAAATAGAAGCTGGTAAATTTGAAATTAATTATGAACCATATAATCCAGTAACCCTTGTTGAAGAACTAATTGAAACATATTCACAACTAGCGAAAATTAAAAATATCAAATTAATATCTAAGATTGTTAACAATATTCCAGAAAAACTAATTGGAGACAAATTTAGAGTAAGACAAATTCTTATTAATCTGATATCAAATTCTTTAAAATTTACTGAGAAAGGTTATATCAGATTAAGTTGCGAATGTGAGGATGATAAAATCATATACTCTGTTGTAGATACAGGATATGGAATAAAGAGCGAGAATCTCGAAAGAATATTTGAGGCTTTTACTCAAGAAGATGGAACAACATCCAGAAAATTTGGAGGTACTGGTTTAGGATTAACAATAAGTCAAAAATTAGCTAAACTAATGTCTGGAGAATTAAATATTAAAAGTACATATGGTATGGGAACAACTGTAAAACTTTTTTTAGATGCAACTTCAGTAAAAGAGGAAAAAGAAAAAGAAAAAACCTATGAATATGAAAAGGAAGAAAAAAATATTATAAACATTATTCCTGATAATAAAATTAATAATAATATTCTTGTGGTAGAAGATAATCAAGCAAACAGAATTCTTATTAAAAAAATATTAGAGCAAAAAAAATTAATTATCGAAACCGCTGAAAATGGTAATGTGGGCCTTGAAAAATTTAAAAAAGGAAACTTTGGATTAATTTTGCTTGATTTGCAAATGCCTGTTATGGACGGTTACGAAACAATAAAGAAAATCAGAGAAATCAGCAACGAAATTCCCGTTATAGCATTTACCGCTCACACTTTAGTAGAAACAAATAATAAAATTAAAAAAGCTGGTTTTACAGATATGCTGAGTAAACCCGTAAAAAGAGAAGAATTAATAAATACTGTTTTTACTTATTTAGAAAAAGATTTATCACAATATGAAAAACCAAATGAAAACACATCTGAAAAAACAAATAATGTTTTTGTTAAAAATAACGAAAAAGAAAATGAAAAGATTAATGAACGTATAAAGAAATTCTCATCTCAAATGGGAATGGATATTGATGAAGCAAAGGAAATGTTTCAAGAATTCAAAAAATATTTATATAAAGTTATTGATGAGTTAAAAACCCATGTAAAAGAGGAAAAATACAACGAAGTAAAAAGAATAGGTCATAGTATTAAAGGAACAGGAAGCATGTATACTTACCCAGAAATTTCTGACTTTGGAAGAGAAATAGAAGAGTTTGCTGAAGATCAAAAAAAGGAAAAGATAATATCAACCATTACTAAACTCAGCGAATTTGCAAATAAAAATGTCTTTGATTAATTAAATAATAATTTCATATATATTTTGATTATTTTCATACTTGTATATTAAATCCGTTGCAATTTTTTTAATTATATATATACCCATACCACCATTTTCTTATTCCTCTATCTCTCCTAACTTTTTATTGTATAACTCAGGATTAAATTTAGGAGCACTATCTTTAACAATAATTAATGCATGATCTTTTTCAAGATCTTTTACTTTAACTTCTATTAAACCAGTTTGTAGATACTTATAACCGTGTCTTATTATATTAGTACAAATCTCATTAAAAATTAATTCGAGTTCAAACGCAATTTGATCGTTTAATTTATTTCGAAAAGTTTCTCTAATTTTTTTCCCGATTTTTTCAACTTCACTAAAGGTTCATTTGCATTTTTCTTCCATTGCCATATACAAAACCTTTAGGTATTTATATCAATAAATGAATCAAGTTTTAGCATTGTTAAAATTTTCAAAATATTGTCAGAGCAGTTGACTATCTTTAAATATATTTTTTTTCTATCTAAATCTCTCTTCAACCAAATAATTGAGGCGATACCCATACTGTCAATAAAATCAATATTTTTAAAATCTAATCTTACAGATTGATAATCAGCAAAATCAATCCCTTTCAACCATTTTTTAAACGAATTTGAATTTTCCCCGCTTAATCTATAACTTTCATTAAAATGAATATGCGCTTCTTGTTTTCTGTTTCCATTAATTTTAAACATGATTTACCTCCTTTGAAAAATTCAAACCTATAAATGTCATGTCATCTTCAAATAAATCGCTATCTTGAAATTTTATTAAATCCCTATAAATATAATCCATCTGATCCTGAACATTCATATACTTGGTGCTAAATATTTTTTCTTTTAATCTTTCTAGACCATATGGAGTTCTATCTGTTCCAAAGGATTCAATTAAACCATCGGTGTAAAAAAACAACCTTGAATTCTTTTTTATTTGAAATTTAATAGTTTCTCCAGTATATCCTGAAATCCCAATTATTCCTTCTAAAGGATTATCAATAATTTTACAAGAATCTTCATCAAGATAAATTGGATAACAATGCCCAGCGTTCGAAATAATTATTTCGTTGAATTTATAATCTATTATACAAAATATCGCAGTAAAAAATAGTTCGAATTTATCAAAACTAAATTCTTTATCCAGTCCGTACGCTAATTCTTTAAAATCAATATAATTAGATTTCAAATTTTGAATATGTCTACTCATATATCTATTAAGCATAACTGAAAGCATTGCTGCGTTCACTCCATGCCCACTAACATCTACTAAATACATAAAATATCTTTCTTTTCCGAGATGAATAACATCAAATATATCACCTCCAATTTTAGAGGATAATTTATATAACCAATACATATTCATTTTTTCTGGAGAAGTAGAAGGAACAAGAGATCTTTGTATCTGTTCTGCCGCAACTAAGTCATCTTCAATATTTAATAAAGCTTTTCTAAGTGATTCAATTAAATTATGAATTTTAAGCTGTGTCTGAACCCTTAATTTAACTTCTTCGCTTAAAAATGGTTTTGATATATAATCTACAGCTCCAGATCTCAATGCAAGCAGCTTGTCATCAACTTGAGAAGAGCCTGTTAAAACTATTACAGGAATCCTTTTTATTCCTGGAATTGACTTTATTGTTTTTAATAAATCAAGTCCATTTTCATCGGGAAGCATCAAATCAAGTATTATTAAATCAGGTTTTTTGTCATTTAGTATTTCAAATCCTAATTTACATGTATCGGCAAGATACACATCATGATTCTCTTTGATAAGAATCTTCTCCATTAACTTTCTAATCATTAAATCATCATCAATTACTAATATGCTGCTCATAAATTCACTTCCCATTATTACTCAAAATACTTTACAGCTTTCGCTGGTTCTATTTTACTTGCTAAATATCCTGGTATAGATGTAGAAATAACTGAAATAATGTATGATACCACTCCTATAATAAATATTTGCAACCAGGGAATCGCAAATTCTTTCATCTGCTCACTAAAAGATAGGAAAAAATCATATGCCGTAAGTGAACCTGTTATTATCCCAATTATTATTCCTAAAAAAACAATAAAGGTAGTTTCAACAAAAAAGGAATAAAATACCATTTTTCTTGTAAATCCAATAGCTTTAAGCATACCTATTAGTCTAGTTCTCTCATATAGAGCTTTGAACATTATTATTGAAATACCAATAATCCCCACAAATAATCCAAAATACAAAAATGAATTCAGGATACTAATAGTTCCTTTAAAAAAATTGGATGTTAAATCTACAATGTCATCCGACAGATATATTGCATTCTGACTATCGTCATTTAAATATGCTATCAATTCTCCTCTTTCTTCTGAATTCATTCTATCATAATTGAATAATATGTGAGATTTTTCAAAATCTTTCCCAAAATTTCCATCTATGCTATCTCTGTATGTATAAATACCATTAATAAGAGAAAATTCCTCTTCTTCAATAAATCCAATTACCTTTAATGTTAAATCATTCCCTACATTTTTCTGATTTACAGATTCATATGAAAAATTTCCTCTTGAAAATATATCTATAAAACTCAAATCATCCTTCCATTCATAAATAGTAAGATTTTGACCTAATTGTAATTCTGGATAAGTATTTTTTGAAACTAAGCAAGTATTTTCATTTTTGTTTAAATAATCCCAAAATTCTTCATTTGAAGTTATATTTATATTATTATCATATATAATATTAAGTTTATTTTCTTTCTCAAATATTTCATCAACAAAAAAAACAGTAGATTTTTTTACTCCTTTCGAATGAAACGTAACTATATTTGTATAATTCAGTGGAGATATATCAGAAATATTTTCATAATTTTCAAGTTTTTGTTGGATTTCATCAGTCTCATCTGAAACAAGAAAGAAAACACCTCCCTTGAACCCATTAAAGAAGATTTCTTTATTCTTCTGTAAAACTAATTCTTGTGAAGCAGGTATTATTGTTAAGATAGTAATAATAAAAAAAACAATTCCATACATTGCTATTGCTAATGATGTTCTTCCAGTATTTCTTGCAGGAAAAGAAATTGCTACTTTTAATATAGGTCCTGCACTCTTTATTCCACTTAATATTTTCTGTAAAAATTTTTCTATCATTTTAAGATTAAAAATGACAATAATTCCACCACCAATTAAAATTGTTAACCCCTTTAAAATTATTAAAAGCTGTGATATTTCTTCTCTGGAGAAAAACTCTATTGAACCGCTAAATAAAGTAAATATAATCAATAAAATAGATGTAATTGAAATCAACGAACCCATAATTTTTTTTGGCGTAAGCAAAGGAAATAAAAAACCAATAATTATTATACCTAAATAAAAAATTGGCGAATTATTATTTGTATATCCATTAATTAATAATAAAATTCCTAAAATCAAAGAAAGAAGAATAAAACCTTTTATTATTTTCTTTTTTTTATACCCAATTTGTTCTGAAATTCCTCTTATTGCAAAAACTATATTCATATTAGCGATTTTTCTTCCAGTAAAAAATATAACAATTAAAGGTATTGCTAATCCAATTACAAAACCAAAAAAAATCGATTGAGGTTTAATAAAAAAAGAAAACTCAATATCTGGTAAATTTGAAAACAAAAAACTTTCAAAGGGAATATTATTTGATATATTGTAGTAAAGGTCAACAAAGCTATTTAATATTATCTTGGATATTCCGAAACCAACAAAAATTCCAACAAAAGATGAAATTAAGGAATAAAAGAACCCTTCAAACATAATTTCATATGTTATTTTCCTTCTGGTAAATCCAAGTGCTCTTAAAGTTCCTAATTCCTGTCTTCGTTCCTCCCCAAGCATCGTGTACACATTTATAAGCAATAGAATTCCTGCTAAAATACTAAATGAACTTAAGGCAATAAAAAAAAGTCCTGTATAACTGCTATTATCGAGATTATCATAAGCATCAGCTTTACTCATATCAATTTTAAATTTATTATCATCGTTCCAATTAATAAACGACTCTTTTATGGTATCACTTAATTCATTCCCAGTTAGTTCATCTCCTTCATTTGATAAAATTATTTTTGAAAAAGAATTTTCAATATTTAATCCTACTATGTTTCTAAAAATATTGTCAGGAAGTAATACTTCGTAATTATTAAAACCTGTAAATTCACCAATATACAGAAAATCATCATCTTTGATTATATCTGTGATTTCCAACTGAGGTAATTCTAGCCAAAATAAAGTTCTGAGAAGCGGGTCTACTAATAACTCTATTTTATCTCCAGAAGATAAGTTTAAAGAATCCGCTAAAGACTGATTAATATAAATACCATCTATATCTAAATTCTCTCTTGTCTGGCTTCCAAAACTATTGAATAAACTTATATCAGTCCCTATTAGCTTAACCTTTTTAGCCAAGTCATTATCTAAAGATTTTGCATTCCCTGGTAATCCTAGAGATACCTCTTGATTTAAAATAGGTAAGTATCCATCTATTAATTTTTCTGATTGAATTTCATTAATAAAACTATTTATCTCATCAAATGTAAAATACTTGATGTTTGATTTTTCAGCATCCACAATCACAACTTCATCAACTTCACCCAATGAAGAAGTAACTTGAGAAAATAAATACTTCTGAAAAGAATCATTTATAGCAAAAGAACCTATTATCAAAGCTGTACCAAAAAGAGAACCAAGAATTATTAAAACAGTATCTGTCATTCTTCGAAACATATTTCTAGTACTAATTTTTAAAATTTGTTTGTTCATTATCATTTTAATCAAAAGAAAAACAACAAATAATAAAATAAAAGATGAAATAATTAATATGAAGGTCATTCATTTACTCCATTTTCTTTAAAACTTACTATCTTTCCACTATCCATTTTAATAATCCTATTTGAATACTTCGTGATTTTCTCGTCATGAGTAACAATTATAAAAGTTTGATTATATTTTTCATTTAAATTTTTAATTAATTCCAAAATTTCATAACTAGTTTCTGTATCTAATGCCCCAGTAGGTTCATCCGCAAAAATAATACCAGGATTATGAACAAGTGCTCTCGCAATTGAGACTCTCTGTCTTTCTCCTCCGCTCAATTGAGAAGGATAAGAATTTATTTTTTCATTTAACCCTACAACATTCAGCATATTTTGAGATTTTTTCCTAGCTTCTTTTTCAGATAACCCTAAAATCTGTAGAACTAATTCTACATTTTCTACTGCAGTAAGAACAGGAATAAGATTGTAGAATTGAAAAACAAATCCAAGATTTTTTGCTCTAAATTTAGTTTTGTTGTTGTCTGTCAATCCATGAATATCCACACCATCAATTATAACTTTTCCTGAATTAGGAGTATCAATTCCTGATAAACAATTTAGTAATGTACTCTTACCACAACCAGACGGCCCTAGAATAGATAAAATCTCTCTACCTTCAACTCTAAAAGAAACATTGTTCAAAGCTCTAATTCTTATTTCCCCATTGTAGTAATCTTTAGTTAGTTCTTCAACATAAATTTCCACTAAATAACTCCTTTAATCATCGAATGCTTTTTTTAATTTTTCACCGATTTTTTCAACAGTCTTACTAATATTTATTATTCCAAGACGAGAGACAACAGATAGTAAAAATGAAGCTATATAAGCAACTATTATCGTAATATTATCCTGTGAAACTGAAAAAATAAGATATATAAAACTTACTAAGAAGGGGAAAATAGGTATTAAATACAGAGAAAAAAAGAAGAGCTTTTTTTGTAACAAAATACTTCCTAATAATTTAGCTTCTAATTTCACAACCTTTTCATTAACAGAAGCATATTCCTCCTGTGGTACTTTTCCTTCTTTTCTCTTATCTTCCAAAATTTGAGATAAATTTACCAAATTTCTTGGATTTTCAACTAAATCACTTATTGTTTTCTTGTACTTTTTTGAAAATAAACCTGTAGAAAAAAAATAGATAATAATTATTAATAGAGGCAAAAAGATAGCTAAGTAGTTAATGGGCGCTATAAAAAAGTTAATTACAACTATTGATACTGTAATTATAATAAAATAAATTTTTGTAATATTTAAATTCATTTGTATTCTGGTAGATCCTCTACAAAGCTAGATTTCATCGATAAATAAATCTTGCATTCCTTTATCTTCTTTATCCAATCTACAGGTATTAACTTATCACCTTTTGAAGAAAACTGCTTAGTATCAATAACGATATGTGTAATATTTCCTTCGTTATTACATATAAGTGACTTTATGTATCCTAATTCTTCATCATCATCAGAAAAGATACAAGAACCCTCTTCTAAATATTCCTCCCCTTTGGGGATATTTTGCTTAGCTCCGTATAATGGCAATGGATAAAGTTCAGTATAAGCATCAACAGGTCTATACCAATAAATAGGTGTAATATTTTCATTTTCATTTTCACCTTCAATAAACTGAATGCTTTCAAAATCTTTAAATTTATTCATTGAGTCACTCTTAACATTAATTCTCACTTCATCCTTAGCAGCAAAAACAATATTTTCAATGGGTATTAACTTTTCTGTTCTGTTAAAAAAACCCTTTTCAACTACTATATGTGTAATTTGTCTTTTATTTGGATACATTACGATAGATAAAAGTTTTCCAACTTCTTTTCCATCTTCTGAAACTACCTTTGATCCCCATTTCAGTTTATTTATCATAATTACACCTCCTTGAAATAATTTTACCATAATATAAATCCTATATGTTAGACTTTTAATAAGGAGGTAGAAGTTGTGAATCCCTTTAAGTTATTTATAATTTTTTCTAAAGTTAGTTCTGTGACAATAGGTGGTGGGTATGCGATGATACCCGTAATTGAAGATTTTCTAGTAAACAAATATAAATTATTAGATCAGGATGATTTTTTAAATATAATATCTAAAGCACAAACTGTTCCTGGAGTAATTGCAATTAATACTGCCATTTTACTAGGATATAGATTATTTGGAGTAATTGGAGCAACATTTGCAGTTTTGGGTTCAGCTTTACCTCCTTTTTTAATAGTTTTAATAGTAGCTACCTTGTTCAATAAATTTTCTGACAATAAAGTCATAAATGGATTTTTTTTCGGAGCGAGAGTTGGAGTAACAGTAATATTATTTAACCTATGTCTTCAACTGTTTATTAAATATAAAAAACATAAATTTGGATTAATTATCGCTTCTGCAGGAGCATCAATGATTGTATTTCTAAAACTTCCAAGTATATTGATTCTTTTCTCCATCACTTTGATTATAATAATTATGGAAAAGGGTAAAGAATATGCTTAGTCTTTTTTTGTCTTTCGTGAAAATCGGTTTCTTAGCTTTTGGAGGAGGTTATGGTGCATTAAGTCTTATCCAAGATGAAATAGTACATTTAAATCATTGGATAGACCCAGAAACATTTTTGAATTTGATTTCGATAGCTCAAATTACTCCAGGTCCTATAGCAATTAATTCTGCAACATTTGTTGGTTATGAACTATTCGGAATATATGGTTCATTAGTAGCTACTTTGGGCGTAATACTCCCAAGTGTTTTTTGGTTATTTCTCTTAGAACTTATTATAAAATTGCTATCAAAAAGAATCGATGTCCAAAAGATTTTCTTTACACTTAGATTATCAACTTTTTCTTTGATAATTGCTGCTACTTTGAGAATAGGATTGTCATCTATATTTGATTTATTTACTATCATTCTTTTTATGAGTGCTTTTGTAATTTTAAAGGTGTTTAAACCCTCTGTTGTATGGATAGTTTTGGGTTGTGGAGCTTGTGGCATTATATATAGTTTTGTTTAATTATCTGAATAACTTTTGAGTTAATTTGAATATTTCTTTCAAATAAATCTCTTCTCTTGAGAAAAATTTATATTCTAGATATTTTGGAATTATAGAATTTCTCAAATTTGCCAAAACTTATTATTCGAATTTTTTATTAAAATAAATATTGTTCGATAAACGATAAAAAATATCTTAGTTGAATTAAATATTTAACAATATATAAATATTAGCCTTGTACAATAAGTATTGGAGGAAAGAGATATGATATCTGAGAGTTTGGAAAATTATTTAAGAACTATTTATGAAATTAAGTTAGAAAAAGAAACAGTAAGAATTAAAGACATAACTCAAGCATTAAAAGTTAGAAACTCATCAGTTGTTTCGGCAATGAGAAAATTAGGAAAAAGAGGTTTAGTAAAATATTTTAAATATGACCATGTCGATTTAACTCAAGATGGTTTAATTATAGGAAGCTTAATTTTTGAGAAACATACCACAGTTAAAGATTTTCTTGAAAAAGTTTTGAATTTTACAAATGATGAATCTGAAGAATTAGCTTGTGGGATAGAACATCACTTAAACAAAAAACTATTTTTAAGAATAGAAGCTTTATCTGAATTTTTCAATTCAAACGAATTACTTCAAAAAGAATTGAATGATTATATGAAATCAAAAAAATATGAAGAATCAAAAACTCTTGATAATTTTAAACCTGGAGAACTTTTGATAGTTTCAAGAGTTGCTGGAAAACTTATGATCAAAAAAAGACTATTAAATATGGGAATTCTTCCAGGAACAAAAATATATATTGAAAGAGTAGCTCCATTCGGAGATCCAATCGAAATAAAACTAAGAGGATTTAGATTAAGTTTGAGAAAAGATGAAGCTAAATCTATTTTTGTAGAAAAATATGAAACTGAGGCTTGAATAAATGGAAAAAAATTATACAGTTGCAATAGCAGGAAACCCAAACGTAGGTAAAACCACTCTATTTAATGCTTTAACAGGATCTAATCAAAAAGTGGGGAACTGGTCTGGAGTAACTGTTGAAAGAAAAGAAGGAACCATGGTAATTGATAATTTAATTTTAAAAATAATTGATTTACCAGGAATTTATGGTTTGAATGCCTATTCTCAAGATGAAATAGTAGCAAGAAATTTTTTAATACAGAATAATCCTGATTTAGTGGTTGTTATTGTAGATAGTGCAAATTTAGAAAGAAACCTTTATTTAGTTTTAGAACTAATTGAACTTAAAAAAAATGTTATTGTTGCTTTGAATATGATTGATGAATTAAAAGATAAGGGTATAGAAATTGATAATGAAGGACTCGGAAATCAATTAGGAATTGATATGGTCCCAATCTGTGCATCAAAAAAAATTGGAATTGATTATTTAAAAGAAAAAATTTATACAAATATAAAAAAAAGCAAAACAGCCAGAAAAAATGGAAATTTTTCAAAATCTCCTTTGAAAGAAACTATCGAGGAAATTGAAGAAATACTAAAAAACTTACCGGGATCAGAAAAATATCCTTTAAAATGGTTGGCAATTAAAATTATTGAAAGAGAAGAAGATATTCTGAATGAGTTATTGAAAAAAAGTAATTTGAAAAATGAAATTCAAAATAAAATTAATCAATTAATAAATCTTTTAGAAAAAAATTTAAATGAAGAATCGACTGTAATAATTGCTGATTCAAGATATGCTTATTTACACGGTATTGTAAAGGAATTCACAAAGCATCATCATAAGTCATTAAATAGAAGAGACTTAACAGATAAACTTGATACTTTTTTTACAAATAGGTGGTTGGGAATACCAATATTTTTTATTATTTTATGGTTGACTTTTCAATTAACTTTTTTTGTAGGAAATATTTTTGTATCTCATTTGGAAGAATTAATAACATTTTTAAATACTTCAATAACAATGAGCCTTTCAGGTAAAATTTCGGATGTCTTTTTATCTTTTTTGACAAATGGAGTTATTGGAGGAGTTGGAAGTGTTATAACATTTTTACCAAACATTTTTATGCTTTTTCTCATAATTGCAGTACTTGAATCATCTGGTTATATGTCAAGGGGAGCCTTTGTAATGGATAAAATTATGCATAATATGGGTCTTCACGGCAAATCATTCATTCCTTTATTCATGGGCTTTGGTTGTACTGTTCCCGCTATAATGGCTTCAAGAACATTAAATTCAAAAAAAGATAGATATATCACAATACTTGTTACTCCTTTTATGTCTTGTAGTGCAAGACTTCCTATTTACATATTATTTTCCTCAATTTTCTTTCCTGGACACCAGGGAACAGTTATTATTTCCATGTATTTTATTGGGATTGCTATAGCGGTTTTAATGGGAAAAATTTTTAAATCGACCTTATTCAATGAAGAAACTGCTCCATTGGTAATGGAATTACCTCCATACAGATTGCCCTCTATAAAATATATCGTTAATAATGCTTTTGACAATAGGTGGAGTTTGTTGAA
>CAZGZM010000027.1:9226-15480 GCA_964529955.1 uncultured Thermotogaceae bacterium | reverse complement strand
CGAAAATACCAGATTTATTTGGAATATTGTAAATTGTTATTTTTGTTTGATTGTTATCCATTGTAACACCTGTAACAACAGGTTGTTCCAACCATTCAGGTAAATTTTCCACTATAAAAGTTCCTCCTTCTTCTGAAAAGGTAGAAGCACAATATAATTCTAATGAATACTTCTTGGCTATTTCAACTGCTCTTGAATGGAGAACATTTGCTCCAAGGGCTGATAATTCAAGCATTTCATCGTAAGTTATATAATCTAGTTTTTTAGCATCTTTATAAAATCTCGGATCGCAAGTGTAAATTCCAGGGAAGTCACTGTATATTTCGCATTTTGCTCCAAGTTTAGCTGCTAATGCGACAGCAGATGTATCCGATCCCCCTCTACCCAATGTTGTTATGTTACCCATTTCATCTATTCCTTGAAATCCTGTAACAACTACTACATCAAAAGAGTCAAGTGCTTTATGTATTTTGTCACTGTTTATATCGAGAATTTTTGCTGAACTATGTATGTTAGTGGTATAAATCTGAAGTTGAAAAGCATTGTATGAAATTGCTTTTATATCTGTACTATTTAAAGCCATTGATAACAAAGCAGCAGAAACCTGTTCACCTGTAGATAAAATCATATCTAATTCTCTAGGTTCAGGTTCATCACATATTTGTTTGGACAAGCCGATTAATTCATTGGTGGTTTTTCCCATAGCTGAAACTACAACCACGATTTTTTCGTTTTTTTCAACTCTTTTCTTAATTTTATTGGATACTTTCTTAATCTTTTCTATGGTAGCAACTGAAGAACCACCATATTTTTGTACAATAATTTTTTTCATAATTCCCTTAAATCATTTACTATCTGAGTTTTACTTTTTGTTTTTGAATCAATTTTTTTAATTACCTTTGCAGGTATTCCTGCTGCAACAGAATTTTCAGGAACATCCTTTGTTACAACTGCTCCAGCTGCTATTACAGAATTTTTCCCCACCTTGATGCCTTCGAGTATAACTGCATTTGCTCCTATAAGAACATTATCCTCTATTATTACTGGAGTAGCACTTGGTGGTTCAATTACACCTGCGAGAACTGTACCTGCACCGATATGACATTTTTTTCCAACTTCAGCTCTTCCTCCAACGACAACATTCATATCTATCATAGTTTCTTCACCTATTACAGATCCAATATTTAGAACAGCACCCATCATTATAACGGCATTATTACCTATTTCAACCATATCTCTTATAATTACTCCTGTTTCTATTCTTGCGTTATATTTTGACAAATCTGCCAAAGGAATTGCTGAATTTCTATTCAATATTTCAGTATAATAGCTTTTAATATAATCAGAATTTTCTTTTAATAATTCATTAATCGGATCGAGATCATCAATAATTATTCCAAATGATTCATTTCCAATAAATTTCAATTGTCCAAAATCTATTTTATTCAGTTCTCCTGAAATGTATGTTCTGCAATGTGTTATTTTTTTTGAGTTTTTAATTAATTTTATAATTTCTAATGCTTCCATTTTATCACCTCCTCGAAAGTATAAAACCCATTCTTTTTATCTAAAACAAATTCTGCAGCTTTGAGTGCTCCAAGTGCGAAGACTTTTCTTGAAATTGCTCTATGTTTAAATTTTAATACTTCACCTTCGTTTGCAAAAATAATGGAGTGATCTCCTGGAATTCCTCCAACCCTAAAAGAATGTGAAACAACATTCTCATGTGTTATTTCATTTCTTAAAAGGATAGCTGTTCCAGAAGGAGAATCCAATTTTTTGTTATGATGAGCTTCTGAAATCTCACAATCCCAGTTACTTAAAAGTTTTGAATAATCTCTTAAAATCATTTTTAAAATATTTATTCCTTGGGAGAAATTAAAACTTTGTACAACAGGGACTTTTTTTGATAAATTTTTTAACTCTTCTATTTGTTTATCATTTAAACCAGTTGTTCCGATTACTAAAGCAGAATTCTTTTCTCTCGATAATTTAATAACTTTATATGTTACTTCTGGTAGAGAGAAATCAATTATAACTTCAGGAATAGATGTTTCTTCATAAATTTCTTTATCCATTTTAAGAACTAATTCATTTTTAATGAAAACATCCAATATTTCTTTTCCCATTCTGCCATTTGAACCTATTAGACCGTATTTCATTTTATCTTTCCTAATTTATTTAAAGTGTTTTCAACTATTTTTTTTGTTGTTTCAGAACATTCGCTTAAAGGAAGTCTTAATTCATTTTCACAAAAACCCAGATACGACATTGCATATTTAACCGGTAAAGGATTAGTTTCACAGAATAGGTTTTTCATCAGAGGTAATAATTCTATATGCAAATTTCTTGCTTGAGTAAGATCTCCATCAAGGGCATATCGAATCATTTCACTCATTTTGTTTGGAACAACATTTGAAACAACTGAAATTACTCCATCTCCACCACTGCATACAAGATGAAATGCGCTGTCATCATTTCCTGACCAGATCTTAAAATTATTTTTCCCTTTAAGTAAGCTAATTATTGTATCAATTTGAACTAAATCTCCTGAGGCTTCTTTAATTCCTACAACATATTCTAATTCTGAGCACTTCATTACTGTTTCGGGTAAAATATTTCCTCCTGTCCTTGAAGGAACATTATAAATTATAATAGGTTTATTAAGATTTTTAGAAAGGAATTCATAATGTTTAAATAATCCCATTTGAGTTGGTTTATTATAATATGGAGTAACAACAAGAACGCCATCAGCGCCATTATTTATAGCAAAAATGCTGTTCATTAAAGTTTTATTTGTTGAATTTGTTCCAGTTCCTATTATCAAGGGTATTTTATCTTTAACTAATTCTTTGGAGAATTTTATTAATTCTTTCTTTTCTTCATCGTTTATTGTAGGCGCTTCACCTGTAGTACCCAAAACAATCAATGAATTAATATTGTTTTCGATTTGATTTTTTACAATTTTTTCAAATGATTTATAATCTATTTTATTTCCCTTAAAGGGAGTTATAACTGCAGTTCCAACTCCTCTGAACATTTTTCTACACCTCCTCCTAAAAATGCAAAGGTATCACTGAATAAAATTTTCAATGTACCACCATTGGTTTTTAGTTTAATCAAATCCTTTTTGTATTTTTTTCGATAACAGTAAGCAGTAGCTGTTGAACCTGAGCCGCATGCTCCTGTTTCTCTTTCCACACCTCTTTCAAATGTTCTTATTCGCAAAAATCCAGGGGTAATTTCTTCATAAATATTTATATTTGTATCGAAATGATTTCTTAATGGGATAAATTTATCCCAATCAATATTTTCAGTATTTCCTTCAATTACAAAATGTGGTACTCCTACCTGAATCATCGATCCTTCTATTCCTTTATATGTTTTTTCACCTTTAAATATGATTTTTGGCATACTTACATAGTACGTATCATTAATAAAACCTTTAATTTCTCCAGAATATGAACTGAATATATACTCATTTACTTCAAATTTATGATTTATATAGGCGAAATATGTTCTTGCACCATTTCCACAGAAATCAGCTCTTTTTCCATCTCTATTAAAGTAATCCATGAATTGATCTTGAACAAAAATAACTCCATCTTTGTCTATAACATATTTCAATACTATTTTGGCTTTGTCTAAATCAGATAAGACTTTATTTAAATTATCAACAACAAGAAAAGTATTTCCGCAAGCATTATAATAAAAACCAATCATTTGTTCAATTCCCTATGTTTAATCAAAATTCTTACAGCATTTGTTGCAGCACCTACCCTGATATTATCCGCAACATTCCAGAAGAGTAAAGATTTGTTATTAAACGTTCTTATTCTTGATACGTACGTTATATCGCTTCCAGCAATTTCCAAAGGTGTTATATCATCAGTAGTAACTTTTACATGTTCACTTTCTTCAAGGGAGTTTATGACATCATCGAAAAGAAATTCTGTTTTAGTTTCAATATAAATAGACTCTGAATGGCCGTATAAAACAGGTACTCTTATTGTTGTAGGCCAAATATCTATTGATTTATCTTCTAATATTTTTTGAGTTT
Organism: uncultured Thermotogaceae bacterium; assembly: GCA_964529955.1. Taxonomy (GTDB): domain Bacteria; phylum Thermotogota; class Thermotogae; order Petrotogales; family Kosmotogaceae; genus JASGMR01. Next base: position 11,420 of record CAZGZM010000027.1, on the reverse strand, counting down.
CATTTACCATTTTCATTTCTTCAGTACTAAAACCGCTTTCAAGATAAGTTCCGATTTTTGGAACTACATTTTCGAAAAGTTGCTTTGAAAAAACCTTTGGATTGATGATACCATTTTCCTGCATTTCTAGTTCTTCAATTCCCTTTTTGCCTGCTCCTGATGCTGCTTGATATGTACTAACAACAATTTTTGATAAACCAAATTTTTGATGAATTTTATAAAGATTTAAAACCATTTGTATTGTGGAACAATTTGGATTAGCAATAATTCCATAATAATCTTTTAAAAGATTTCCATTTATTTCTGGGACAACCAATGGTTTAGTATCATCACTTCTAAATGCGGAGGAATTATCAATAATAGTTGAACCATACTTTTCGGCAATTGGAGAGAACCTTTTAGATACACTTCCTCCTGCAGACATTAATATATAATCATATTTTCTTTTTAGAGAATTTTCTTTAAGTTCCTTTAAAATATATTTTTTATTGTAGAATTTTATTGACTTTCCAGCAGACTTCGAAGATGAATAAAAATCAACTGATTCAGGTTTAATGTTGTTTTCCTGAAGCACTTTTATCATCATTCTTCCAACTTCTCCAGAAGCACCGATTACAGCTAAATTCATAAATTACCTCCAAAACAAAAAAATGTCTCACAACGAAGACACCTAAAAGAATGAAATTATGATTATTTCATCCAGTCGGCACCCCACTTTTTACGTGACAGTCATACGGATATTCTCCGTATGCCCAGAGTATTCTTTCTACCCTTCGGCGCTATCGCCTTTCAGCTAAAGCTTACTGATCTCAAGCGCTCCTCCGCTGGGAATATTTAGGAGATTATAACATTATAAATTTAGAAATTCAAGTCAAATCAGATATAATAATTAATAAGCTTTTAAAAGGAGGGAAGCAAAATGTTTATTCAAAATGAAAAATATGTGAGTAAAGGATTAGCAGTATCGTCAATTGTTTTATTAATTTTGAGCTTGATAATGATTTTTATTGCAGGGGCTTTTGTTTTAACATCTCTTGATTACAATGTTATTGTAAATGATTTCCAGCAATACGGTAATTTTTCAGGTTGGAGGATATTTGATTACGTCGATATTAATCAAATTATTGTTTCGGTTATTATTCTTGTAGTTGCGGGATTGTTTGCTCTTCTATCTCAGATCTTTCAAATAATAATCGTTTATCAATGGTCAAGAGCACTTAATACTAATATTGAGAATACCCGTTATACTTTCCATGAGCTTAAAGAAAAAATGAGTGATAAATCAAAAATAGAAGCATTTGATATCGTTGATATGAGATTTTCAAGAAATAAGGTTCAGGTATGGGCATATTGGGTGTATTTTGTAATGTTGCTTGTTTCATATTTTTCATTTGGAATGTATTCATGGGCGGCATTAATAGGTGTAATATTCCTTGCAATATATATTCAAAGCGTTTTTAGTATAGCAAAATACCTTCAGGAAGCTAAAACACAGTTATATAATTTTTTAGGAAAAAATTATTTGTTCAATAATAGATTTATTAAAGATAGGAATGTAGGATTATTCATCCTTTTTATAATAATTACCTTTGGAATATACTGGTTGTACTTGATTATTAAATTAAGCGCTGAAATAAATGATTATCTTTCCTGGGATATACAGACAAGAGAAAGTTTATTAAAGGAAAACAATTAGTGGATACTATTTAAAACTAACAAAGATCTTCTAAAGAAAATCTTTGAAATCAAACCTTTAATCTAAATATTTTTTCTTTTAGAAGTATTCAAGGTTAAAATAATTTTTTAATAAAAGTAAAAGAATAAAATTTTAAATTTATAGATGAGAATAAATCATTTTAAGAAAGTCAATTATTTAAAATTGACTTATAGTAATAATAGATCATTTCCTAAAGGGAAGTTATTTATGAGATATTATTTTTATAGTATTAAAAATAAATTGCGTTTTGTTAGGAAAAAGAATAATTATCTAACAGTATGAAATAACAAATAAATGAAATTCTTCGAATATCCCTTTATATAAATGAATAATGACATATTTTCTTCATTGATTTACTTTTATTAAACTTTTAAGAAAACAAGAAAAAAACTCCCGCGGGCGCGGGAGCAGAAGGAGTTTAGTGAAAAGTTCTCTGTTATCTTAACGACATTATTAATTATACATCATATTTTAATT
>CAZGZM010000027.1:0-9126 GCA_964529955.1 uncultured Thermotogaceae bacterium | reverse complement strand
TGAAAAGTTCTCTGTTATCTTAACGACATTATTAATTATACATCATATTTTAATTCTTATGTAAACAATGTTTTATATATAGTACTAATTTACAATATGTTTACATAAATTCAGCTAAAGGCAGCTTATATTTTCATAAAAAAATTCTTAATTTAAAAAGTTGTTATCTTTAAATTAAAATTTTTGATAATTTTAGATTAGAAATCAAATTATTTGCTATATAAATAGTGAAAGGTCAAGCAATTTCTTCCACTTTAGATTACTTTAAATAGAATTGCCATAAAGATGAAAAAAAAATTGCTTTATGTTAGTATATAATCGTTTGAGAATTATTAAGAACAGGGAATTTCTGAGTCTTTAAAAGGATAATATAAATATTTTTTTGATTAAAGGAGGGTTAAATATGCCTAAAGTTATGCAGGCGATGGATGGAAATACAGCAGCAGCTCATGTTGCGTATGCTTTTACTGATGTTGCAGCTATCTATCCTATCACACCATCTTCACCCATGGCTGAATATATTGATGCCTGGGCTGCAAATGGAAGAAAAAACATTTTCAATCAAAAGGTACAGGTTGTTGAATTACAGTCCGAAGCAGGAGCATCGGGAGCTGTTCACGGATCCTTAGCAGCAGGTGCTTTAACAACAACTTTTACAGCTTCACAAGGGTTACTTTTAATGATTCCAAATATGAACAAAATATCAGGTGAATTATTACCGGGAGTTTTTCATGTGAGTGCAAGAGCAGTTGCAGGACATGCTTTATCAATATTTGGTGATCATTCAGATGTTATGCATACGAGACAAACTGGTTTTGCTTTATTAGCATCTGGTGGTGTTCAAGAAGTTATGGATCTTGGAAGTATTGCTCATTTAAGTGCAATTAAATCGAGAATTCCATTTTTACATTTTTTTGATGGATTTAGAACATCTCATGAAATTCAAAAAATTGAAATTCTTGATTACGAATCATTGAAAAAGTTAGTTGATTTTGAAGCAGTTAAAAGATTTAGACAGAATGCTTTAAATCCTGAACACCCTAAGACAATGGGAACTGCACAAAATCCTGACATTTATTTCCAGGCTAAAGAATCAATTTCAAGATTCTATGAACCAATACCTGATATTGTAGCAGGGTACATGAAGCAAATATCTGAAATAACAGGAAGAGAATACAAACCTTTCAATTATGTAGGAGCTCCAGATGCTGAAAAGGTTATTGTATGTATGGGTTCAGTTACAGAAACAGCTGAAGAAGTAGTAAATTATCTTGTATCAAAGGGCGAAAAGGTTGGTTTGATAAAGGTTCATCTTTACAGACCGTTCTCAAGTAAATACTTCTTTGATGTATTGCCTGAATCGGTTAAAAAGATAGCAGTTTTAGATAGAACAAAGGAAGCTGGATCTAACGGAGAACCTCTTTACTTAGATATCATATCTTTATTTTATGATAAAGTAGAAAAACCATTAATTATCGGTGGAAGATATGGATTAGGATCAAAGGACACAACTCCAAGCCAGATAAAAGCAGTTTACGATAATTTAGATAGTAATGATCCAAAAAACAGATTTACTGTTGGTATTGTTGATGACCTTTGTGATACTTCACTTGAAATAAAAGAAGAAATAAAAACTGAACCGGAAGGAATTATAAGATGTAAATTCTGGGGATTTGGATCTGATGGAACAGTTGGTGCAAATAAACAAGCAATTAAAATAATTGGAAATAACACAGATAAATATGCTCAGGGTTATTTTTCTTATGATTCAAAAAAATCCGGTGGAGTAACAGTTTCTAACTTAAGATTTGGAGATGTTCCGATAAAATCAACATATCTTATTCAAGAATCTGATTACGTTGCATGTCATAAAAAACCTTATGTTCATCAATTTGATCTTACAAAGGGTCTCAAAAAGGGTGGAACATTTGTATTAAACTGTGATTGGACTACAGAAGAAGAATTAAATGAAAATTTACCTGCATCTTTGAAGAAATATCTTGCTGAAAATGATATTAATTTTTATATTATTGATGCTACGAAAATAGCTGAAGAATTGGGATTAGGCGGAAGAATTAACACTATTATGCAGGCTGCATTCTTCAAACTAGCAAATGTTTTGGATATGGAAAAAGCTATTCAATTACTCAAAGATTCTATAAAAAAAGCATATGGGAAAAAAGGTGACAAAATTGTTCAAATGAACTACAAAGCTGTTGATGCTGGTGTAGACTCACTTAAAAAAATTAATATTCCTTCTTCTTGGAAGAATCTGGAAAAAGAAGTTACTCAAGAATCAAATGAAGAAAATGCATTTTATAAAAAAGTAATGGATCCTATTACAAGGATGGATGGAGACTCATTACCAACTAGTGCATTTAAAGGAAGAGAGAACGGAGAATTTCCAAATGGGACAACAGCACATGAAAAAAGAGGCATTGCAGTAAATGTTCCTGAATGGCAAATTGATAATTGTATTCAATGTAATCAATGTTCATATGTTTGCCCTCATGCTGCAATTAGACCTTTCTTACTTGATGAGGAAGAAGTTGCCTCAAAACCCGAAGGATTTGAAACAAAGAAAGCATTAGGTGGAAAATCATTTGAAGGAATGCAGTATAGAATTCAGGTTTCAGTTTTAGATTGTACTGGTTGTGGAAATTGTGCTGATGTATGTCCAGCACCTAATAAAGCCTTAATTATGAAACCTTTAGAGTCACAGGAAAAACAGGAAAAAAATTGGGAATTTGCTACTACAGTTACTGAAAAAAGAGAAGTAATGCCTTTGTCTACAGTTAAGGGTAGCCAATTCTGTAAACCTTTATTTGAATTCTCCGGAGCTTGTGCAGGTTGTGGAGAAACGCCTTATGCAAAACTAATAACACAGTTGTTTGGTGATAGAATGATGATTGCAAATGCCACAGGTTGTTCGTCTATTTGGGGTGGTTCTGCACCTTCTACTCCTTATACAACAAATGCTGAAGGCAAAGGCCCAGCTTGGGCAAACTCATTATTTGAAGATAATGCAGAATATGGATTTGGAATGTACTTAGCAATAAAGCAATTAAGAGCTAAATTAGCAGATTTAGCAGAAGAATTCATTAAGCTTGATGGTGCCTGTGAAGATTGCAAAGTAGCATTTGAGAAATGGTTAGATTCAAAGGATAATGGAGAAGAATCTAAAAAAGCTTCTGCTGAATTGATAAAAACATTGGAAAGTGACCATAAATCTGACAATCCAAGAGTTGAAGAAATTAAAAAGGAAGTTCTTGATCTTAAAGATCAGCTTATTAAAAAATCAGTTTGGGCTTTCGGAGGAGATGGTTGGGCATACGATATTGGATACGGTGGATTAGACCATGTTATAGCTTCAGGTGAAAATATTAATATTATGGTTTATGATACAGAAGTTTATTCAAATACAGGTGGACAATCATCTAAAGCTACTCCTATTGCAGCTGTTGCTAAATTTGCTGCTTCAGGAAAGAAAACAGCTAAAAAAGATCTTGGACTTATGGCAACTACTTATGGTTATGTTTATGTTGCTCAAATTGCAATGGGGGCTAATCAGATGCAAACATTAAAGGCAATTAGAGAAGCTGAAGCATATCCAGGTCCATCTTTAATTATCGCTTACGCTCCATGTATAAATCACGGAATTAAAATAGGAATGGGTAAGAGCCAAACACATGAAAAAGAAGCAGTTGATGCAGGTTATTGGCACCTCTGGAGATTCAATCCTGAGCTTAAAGAAAAAGGAAAGAACCCATTTGTATTGGATTCCAAACAACCTTCTAAACCATTTAGAGAATTCTTGGAAAGTGAAGTAAGGTATTCATCACTTCAGAAAGCTTTCCCAGAAATAGCTAAAGAATTATTTGAAAAAGCTGAAAAGAAAGCACTTGAAAGATGGGAAACATACAAAGCTTTAGCTGAAAAATAAATTTAATATAAATAAGATTACGGGCGCCGAAAAGCGTCCGTTTTTTTTAATAAAAATAAATACGATATATAAAGTCGGGAAAGAATAAATTAGTATACCTTAAAACGGAAGAATAAAACATCGTATACCTAAGTAATAAAGACATATTTGGCAATAAATATAATTAATCGCTTGTAAAAGCTAAATTTTACATATTTGCAAAAAAATACGTATCCTTTTATGGTATAAATTATTTGTTAGACAAAGGAGGGATAATTATGAAACAAGAAACAAGAAGATTTATTACTCAAACAGATAAAGATTTGTACTTGATTGAAACCTGTTTCAGGGAAAACGAGGATAACAAGTAAAATGGAAATTAATTTTATTGATTCATCATCTTAACTGGAGGCAGATTAGTTTTTCTGTCTCCTTTTTATTTATTCTTTAAACTATTTCTTATTTTTCTATAGTTTATTATTGGTAAATCTGCCTGAGTCAAATTTTCAGTATTCATTATTAATTCAGATTTTTTTGGAACTTGAGTTATTACTACTCTCTTATCTTGTCTTAAAATCTTTTTTGAAAAAAGCTTTCCAGTAAATAGGAAAATATTTTTTATGATAGGGATTGTTATGATTTTTTGATAATATCTCAGATAAATTATTGTATTTTCTTCATCAACAGGAACAAAGGAGGCTGTTACTTTCATTTTTTCATTGATGTTATTCATCCATAAATTTGGAAAAACAAAAAGAAGATTGAACTTTTTCATGTTTATATTCAAATCACCAGGTTTCAGCGGTTTTTGACCTTTATCAGTTTCATTAAATACCCACATATAGAGTTTATCTTTATCTAATTTTACAAGAGGTCCATTTACGAGAGTCTTATTTCCTCTACCTATTGTATTACGGTGAACAAAGGGTACGTGTTGACAATCCAATTGATTTTCAATTGCTCTTGAATAATGTACAGGCCAATGATCTATAAATTGAGAATAACTGAAAGAATTATCTAGTAAATTTTCGGGGAAAAAATGAATATCGGGATAGTTTTCTTGTTTGTCTCCATGCCATATCTATATATATCCAAAACTATCTTTAACTTCATAAGTTTTTACTTTAAAATTTGAAGGAGGTTCTTTAAATTTTCCATCTGAGGGAATAATTGTGCATTTTCCATATGAGTTATATTCAATCCCATGAAAGGGGCACTGAATGTTTCCGTTATTAATTTTTCCAATACTTAATGCTGAGCCCCTGTGAGCACAGATATCTTCTAAACAGGAAATTTTATCATTATTTCTCCATAAAACTAAATTGTGATTGAATCTTTTTATTCCTATTGGAACGTTGTTTTTGAGTTGCTTTGAGTCTAGTATTATATACCATTGATTAAGTATCATTTTTTCCCTCCAATTAAAAATATTTCAATTTATTTATATCATTTTTTATATCGGTTTTTTATGTTTAATTTGATATAATAATGATTGTCTTTGGAGGTGATTTAGTGGAAAAAGAACTTAGTGTCCTAAATAATATGGTGTATATAGAATATTTAGCTGGAGGAAGAACAGGATTTATTATTAAAATGGATAATCTTGTTTATTCCAGACAAACTAATCTCCAAAGAATTGATGTATTTGATACTACAGATTTGGGTAGAGTAATTGCTTTAGATGGAAAAATGATTTATGCTGAAGAATCTGGATATATGTACAGTGAAATGCTTACTCATGTTCCTCTTTTTACTCACCCGAATCCAAAGAGAGTTGCCGTAATTGGTGGTGGGACTGGAGCTGTATTGCATGAGATATTAAAGCATCCTGAAATTAATGAGGTTGTAGTTTGTGAAGAGGATCCTTATTTAATCTACGCTACAAAAAAATGTTTTAAATCGTTTGAGAAAGATTTTTCTGATCCTAGAACAACTGTTGTTAACAAAAAGGGAACAAAATTTATGTCAATGATTTCAAGAGGGTTTGATGTTATTATAATAGATGCACCATCTCCAATTATAAGCCAATCAGGATATCTTTTTACTCAAAATTTCTATAAAACATGTATGGAAAAATTAAATAAAGGAGGTATTCTTACCATAGAGATCGAAGATCCATTTTATGGCAAAGGTTGGTTAGCAATTACTTACAAGAGACTTTCAATGATATTTCCCGAAACTCACATTTATACAGGCCACATCACTCCTAATCCTGTCGGTTTTTTGACTTATGCAATTGCTTCAAAGGAATATGACCCAGCTAAAAAAGTAGATTTAGAAAGGATAAAAAAATTCAACAGGAATTTCAGATATTATAACGATTGCATTCATATTGCAGCTTTTTGTTTACCAAATTTCTTAAAAGATTTGATAAAAAATCTTTAAATAAGGTAAAAAAAAAAAATAAAAGGAAATTCCTAAACCATCATGTTAAAATAATACTTGGTTTAGGAGGTAAATATGTATAACAATGATTTAATTAGAAATATATCAATCATTGCTCACATTGATCATGGAAAAACTACTTTGGTTGATAGAATTTTGGATATTACCCATACTGTTGAATTAAGGAAAATGAAAGAGCAATTTCTGGATCAAATGGAATTAGAAAGAGAGAGAGGTATAACAATTAAAGCCAAACCTCTTAAAATTATATATCGAGCGAAGAATAATGATGAATACGAAATCAATATTATTGATACTCCTGGACATGTTGACTTCAACTATGAAGTTTCAAGAAGTTTAGCCGCATGTGAAGGAGCTATTTTGCTTGTTGATGCGTCTCAGGGAGTTGAAGCTCAAACTGTTAGTAACTCTTATTTAGCTATAGAAAATGATTTGGAAATAATTCCTGTAATAAATAAAATTGATATGCATAATGCGAATATTGAAGAAACAATAAATGAAATTGAAGATCTGATTGGTCTTGGAGAGGAAGATTGTATTCTTGCAAGTGCGAAAACAGGCCAGGGAGTTGAAGATATCCTTGAAGAAATAATAAAAAAAGTATCACCTCCGTCAGGAAGTAGAGATAAAAGATTAAAAGCTTTAATTTTTGATGCAGTTTATAACAAATATAAAGGTATTGTTATTCATTCTAGAATATTTGATGGTTCTATAAAAGCCGGAGACAAAATAAAGCTGTTAAGTACAAATGAAAATTATGAAGTTTTAGAAGTTGGGATTTTTAATCCTGGGTTATCTGAAATAGAAGAATTGAATGCTGGAGAAGTTGGCTATATTGTCGCAGGAATAAAAGATGTAGCCAGTGCAAAGGTTGGAGATACTATTACAAAAGTTTCAGACCCAGTTGAAAAACCATTAGCGGGATATAAAGAGGCAAAACCAATGGTATATGCAGGTATTTTTCCTGGGATGCCGGAATACTATGATGAATTAAGAAAAGCTATAGAAAAACTAGTGTTGAATGATGCATCTGTGACATACACTCCTGAAAATTCTCCAGCTTTGGGTTTTGGATTTAGAATGGGCTTTTTGGGTGTTCTTCACATGGAAATAATTCAGGAGAGATTGGAGAGAGAATATGATATTGCATGTATTTTGACTGCTCCAAATGTTGTCTTTAAAGTTAATGTAGCAGATGAGGAAAGAGAAATTAATAATCCCGCAGATTTTCCTGAAGAGGCAGATATAAAGTATATTATGGAACCATTTGTTGAATTATCTGTTATCACTCCATCTGAGTATATGGGTAGTTTAATCAATTTCATCACTTCTGAAAAAAGAGGTGATTTTAAAGAAGTAGAAAACGCTGGTAAAAATAGGGTGGTATTAAAATTTAAAGCTCCTCTAGCTGAAATTATGTATGATTTCTTTGATAAAATGAAAGCGATTTCAAGAGGATATGCTTCGATGGACTATGAAATAATCGGATATGAAAAATCAGATATGGTCAAAGTTACCATCTATATAAATCATGAGAAAGTTGAATCCTTGTCCTTCATTGTTCATAGGGAAAAGGAATATACTGTTGCAAAACAGCTTGTTGATAAGTTAAGAGACTTAATCCCAAAACATCAATTTGAAATTCCCATTCAAGCTCAAGCTCATGGAAGATTTATTGCTAGAAGCACTATAAAGGCTTTTAGAAAAGATGTTCTAGCAAAATGCTATGGTGGAGATGTTACTAGAAAGATGAAATTATTAAAGAAACAAAAGGAAGGAAAAAAGAGGATGAGGGCTATAGGCCAGGTGGAAATTCCTCAAAATGCCTTTTTAGCATTACTTAAAATCGGAGATGCAGATAAATAATGGATGTTTTTATTGGTGCTCATATGTCAATTGCCGGGGGATTTCATAAAGTTCCTCTGAGCTCCAGAAAAATAACAGCAAATACTTTTCAAATTTTTCCGCAAAGTCCAAGAAGTTGGAAGAGTAAAACAGCAGAAAAAAGTGAAATGTCTTCATTTAAAAAAAATATGATAAAAAGCAATATAGATTTTAGTAAAGCGTTAGTTCATTCTTCTTATCTTATAAATCTTGCGAGTCCAAAGGAAGATGTTAGAAAAAAATCAATAAATTCCTTAATTTCTCAAATAAATATTGTTACTGAATTAGGATTGAAGTATATTAACATACATCCAGGAAGTTTTCTAAATTCCACTATGGAAGAAGGAATTGATAGGATAGCTAGTGCATTAGACAACGTTTTTAATAATATTTCTGGTGATATAGAGATTTTGCTTGAAAATGTAGCAAAAAAAGGAAGTAACATAGGATCAGATTTTTCCGAATTAAAAGCTATAATATTAAAAACAGCTTATAGGAAAAAAATTGGAATAACCTATGACACTTGTCATGGTTTTGATTCAAATTATGATATAACCACAGAAGAATCTGTAGATAGTTTATTGGAAAATATTGATAAAGAATTGGGTTTGAACAAACTTAAAATGATTCATTTAAACGATAGCAAATTTCCTATTGGAGCTGGAAAAGATAGACATGAATGTTTTGGTGAAGGAAATATTTCTAAAAGAAATAAGGGGTTCGAACCATTTTTAGCAAGTAAAGTAATTCAATCTATTCCCCTTCTATTGGAAACACCTGGGGATGATGAAAAACATAAGGAAGAAATAATTAAGATTAAGAATTTAATGGGTTGGTGAAAAAGTGAAAAAGTATATTGTTGTTACTGGTGGAGTTTTAAGTGGAATAGGAAAGGGAATTGTTTCTGCTTCTAC
>CAZGZM010000026.1:0-15656 GCA_964529955.1 uncultured Thermotogaceae bacterium | reverse complement strand
GGTTCAAAAATCCATCCCCATATTACTGCAGCGGCAGCCATTGCAGTTACTACTGGTATATAAAAACCTGTTCTGAAAAATCCTTTTAATTTTAACCATTCCATATTCATCAACATGGCTAGTCCTAAACCGATTAAAATAGCTGCTGGAACTGTACCAATAATATATAAAAAAGTTGTCCATAAAGAATTCCAAAAGTCATCATTAGTGAACATTTTTACATAATTTGCAAATCCAATAAATTTCATAGGCCTTATCATGTTCCATTTATAAAAGCTTATGAAAAAAGCCCAGCATAAAGGAAGGTATATAAAAATAATTTGGGTGGATAAAGCGGGCAATATCACCAACCAGCCAGTCAAAGTATCTTTAATTTTTCTTTTCATATAACCCCTCCACAAATATTTTTTATTGAATTTCTTTCAATTATTTTAAAAGATGGAACGCATTCATCAAATTTTTCTTTTCTTATCATAGTAAGCATTTTTCTCCCAACATATTTTCCAATTGTATAATGGTCAAAATTAACAGTTGTTAATCTTGGTGTCGTATATTCTGCTTCAGGAACATCTCCAAACCCAGTAACAGAAATATCATCAGGAATTTTTAAACCCATTTCCTTCAGTGCACAAATTGAGCCAAAGGCAAGCTGATCATTTTGACAATCGATAGCTGTAAATTCTCCCCTTTTAAAAAAATCCTTTACAGCAAAATAACCCGCTTCATTTGAGGCTCCGTCACTAAAATAAACATTTTCATATTTTTTAAGACCGTTTTCCTTTAATGCATCCGAATATCCCTGTTTTTTTTCTCTGTATACCTGCAAGTTTATTGGTCCTGATATATGTACAATTTTTTTGTGACCGTTTTTTATCAATAAATTAGTAATTCTTTTCTGATATTCATAGTAATTAAAATAAATACAATTTTCTTCATAATTTTCCACTCTTCTGTCAAAAACCAGTATGGGAGCACTCTTTTCTGTTATTTCAACGATCTCATCGTCTGACAATCCAACAGAAATGATTATTATTCCTGCAAAATTCATATCATTTAACAAACTTATTTTTTCCTTTTCCTTTTCTTTAGAATATCTGCTACTGGTTACAAAGAATCTATATCCCGCTTTGTTCACAACAGTCTCAATTCCAGAAATGATACTACTATAATGTCTTATTTCAAATCTTGTAAGAACCATTCCAATAAAATTTGTTTTTCCTTCAATCAAAGCTTTAGCATAAATATTTGTCTTATAACCTATCTTTTTTGCAGCTTCCAAAACCCTTTTTTTTAGTTCTTTATCTACGTAAGGATTGTTGTTAAACACCCTTGATACAGTAGCGGGAGATACTTTAGCCTCCTTTGCTACCTCTAATAAATTTGGTTTCTTTTTCATATTTTTAAATTTTCTCCAAATAAATAGGATTTATCAGTAATAAGAAAATCACAAATCGGAGCAACCAATTTGAAATCATTCTTTGAATTAACAGTCCAGAAGGCTAATTTAATATTTTTATCTTTTTTAATTGATTTAAACCACTGAACTTTACTATCTGTTGACTCATAAAAAAATCTTATATCCAAATTTAAACTGAATGGATGATATTCATCGATTATATTCAAAATATATTTTTTGTAGTCTTTAACGTCTTTAAAATCAATTATCGGTGCAATAAGAGAAAGAGGCATTTTTTTGTTAACCTCTTTTAAACAAAAATGCTTGAATGAGGACACCATAAGATTATCAATATTATATTTAATAACAAGCTCAACAAGTACATCTATTACCTTTGGATCCTTGATTTCGATATCATAGTATATTGTATCAGCAAATTTTTTGAAAACATTTTCTAATGTGGTGATGCTATCTGCATTGAATAAGTTGTTCTTCTTTATGTCGATCAAATTCAAATTTGAAACGACCAAATCAGAATCATATACTCTTTTTAATGTTTCGTCATGAACACAAATGGGAATTTTATCTTTAGTGAGTCTAATATCTAATTCAACACCATGAGCTCCGCCAGATAATCCTTTACTGAAAGCATTTAATGAATTTTCGTTACGACCCTTTCCTGTCCCTCTATGAGCAAGTATTAATATGTCTATCATCCCCTATAATAAAATAAGAAAAGCTTTTCACAAAAAGATTATATATTTTCTTTTATACTTATTCAAAATTCAGTTTAACGAGATTAAATCCAAACAAAACTATTTATAAATGTTTAGAGAGAAATATCTTTATTTTTTAAACAAATCTGGAAATCCAAAAAATTTTCTTTAAGGCGTAATTTAAACCTCTCGAAATTGTAATTTATTATATAAAGATTTTTATTATAATTTATGTTATAAAAGTATTATCTCATTAATAAAAACATTATGAGAATATTAAAAAAGGAAGAATTATGAATTTATATTTAGATTTGGGAATTAGATTATTATCTGCAGTATTTGCAGGAATGGCCATTGGATATACAAGAGAAAAATTAAACAGACCAGCTGGATTTAGAACGCACTCATTGATAACCCTTGGTTCTGCATTGATAACTATACTGTCTTTAGATGTTTTTGGAAATATGTATGGAGGAGATCCAGGAAGAGTAACCGCTCAAATAATTTCAGGAATAGGATTTCTAGGGGCTGGTACAATAATCAAAACGGGTTTTTCTGTAAAGGGATTAACCACAGCTGCAACGATGTGGGTCTCGGCAGCGATAGGAATTGCCTTTGGAGTAGGCGAATACTTTCTTGGAGTATTAGCAACGATTTTATCCATAATAATCGTTTCTTTATTGAGGCACATTGAAACATTTATAAATAAAAAGGATTTAAAAAAGTGTATTATTCTTGCTGATAATTCCATAGAATTTATGAAAAAAGCAAATAAATGGATAGATTCATTAGATATTTCCATAAATAAACTTGAATGTTTAAAGGAAGATGATCAAATGAAGATCGTTATAGAATTTTGTAATAACGAAGATTATGAAAAAGCAAAAACTGATGTTTCTAAATTATCAAAACAGGAAGAATTTAAAGGTATAAATTTTATTTAAAGTGGGGTTTTTTCATTGATTATTTTATATTTAATACCTGTAGTATTTTTTGGGTGGTCTTTGGGAGCAAATCACGGAGCAAATGTATTTGGCCCCGCAGTAGTTAATGGATTAATAAAATATAGGTATGCTATATGGATATCTGCAATATTTGTACTTTTGGGAGCAATGTTAGAAGGAAGAAGCGGTCTTGAAACATTAAGTTCTGTTAGCTCTCAAACACTACTAACGGCAACAATTAGTGTTATTTGTGCAGCAGCATCATTAACGATCATGACATTTGTTGAATTGCCTGTATCTTCATCACAGGCAATGATGGGATCAATAATAGGAATAGGAATTTTAAAAAATTCTGTTGATTGGTCGGTATTAATAAAAGTAGCAATTTGTTGGATAGCTACACCTATTGGGGGAATAATTTTTGGTTATTTGTTTTATAAAATTATAGGATATTTCTTTAATAGAATATCCTCTGTAGTCAATCAGAATATTGCACTAAAGATAATGGGTATATTGATTGGTGCATATGGTTCTTATGCATTTGGAGCAAACAATGTAGCAAATGTTACAGGTCCATTTGCACAATTTTTGAATTTTGAAGTAGCAGCTTTAATCGGTGGATTGAGTATTGGATTTGGAATATTAACTTACAGCAAAAAAGTAATGTACACTGTTGGAAAGTCCATTGTACAGCTGGATTATTTCTCATCAGTAATGGCTGCATTATCTTTGTCTTTTACATTATGGTTATTTGCGAAAATTGGTGTTCCAGTGTCTTCTTCTCAAGCCATAGTAGGGGCAGTTATAGGAGCTGGTTTAGCCAGAGGATCAAACACTTTAAATATAAAAACTCTAAAAAAAATATCTATAGGCTGGGTAGTCACTCCTTTAATATCAGGATTATTTTCGGCAATGATATTTTTTGTTTTAAATTTATTTTTTGAATTGTGATAGATAAAAAGAATTAAATAATAAAATATTTGATTAATAAGGAGAAAAATAATGAATTATTTTGGAAAGAAAGAACTGAAAGTATTAGATTTGTTTTTTGATCACCTGAATTTAGTTGAAGAGACAGTAAAAAATTTGTCTAAATTTATCGATGAGATCAAAAATAAAAATATAGAAGAACAAAAAAAGCTTTGCGATATTATTCATAAAATCGAATCAGAAGCCGATGAAAAAAGAAGAGGTTTTGAAATATTAATTTATGAAGGAGCTTTTTTGCCGAATTTCAGAGGAGATCTATTAGAATTGGTAGAAGCGTTCGATAAAATAGCAAATAGATGCGAAAGCCTTGCAGAATATTTCCTTCTAGAAAAATTGAAAATACCAAATGAATTGATTGATGATCTAATAACACTCATGGATATTTCATATAAAACCTTTTATTCTGCAAAAAATGGTGCTGTAGAATTAGTAAATGATACAGAAAAAGTTGAAAAACATATTTTAAATTCCCGAAAGCGAGAATCACTAGCTGATGATATCGAGTTAAAAATAGTTAAAAGGATTTATGACTTAGATATTCAACTTGCAGAGAAATTACAACTTGGAAATTTTGTAAAAGCAATAGGAGATTTGGCAGATGAATCAGAAAATTGTACAGATATAATACATCTTGCATTAATAAAAAGAATGGCTTGAATCAATTTTCAAGCCTTTTCACTTAACAATAAATTATAAAGGAAGTAATTTAATTTTTAACCTTTTAAACCTGATTGCATGGAACTGTTTGTAAAGGATCTCTGGAATATTATGAATAATATAATCAATGGTAAAACTACGATAAGCGTTCCGGCCATAAGAGTGTTCCATGCAGCGGCACTTTCTGATGATTCTGCAAGCATGGCTAATCCAACAGTTAATGTTCTTGACTTACTACTGTCTGTTATCATTAAAGGCCAGAAAAATTCATTCCAGTGATATGCAATACTAATTAGAGCAAATGAGAGATAAACGGGTTTTAAAAGAGGAATACAGATATGAAGCATAAATCTTATTGTCCCACATCCATCAATTGTAGCTGCATCTTCAAGCTCCTTAGGAATGGCTTTGAAACCTTGTCTCAGTAAAAATACTCCCATAGCAGAAGCTATATATGGCAATGCAATTGCTGTCTTTGTATCCAGTAATCCCAATCCACTTATAGTCAAATAATTAGGAACAACAAGTGTTTGAGGAGCTATCATTAATTGAACTAGTAATATCATAAACAATAGATTTTTGAATTTGAATTCCATTCTAGCAAATGCAAAAGCGGCTAATGTAACTGTAACGAATTGAATAAAAAGTAAACCAAAAACAAAAATAACGGTATTTATAAAATATTTGCCAAAGGGAAGCATTTCAAAGACATCTATGAAATTTTGAAATGTCCAGTTTTCAGGTAACCATTTAGGAATTAAAGAGAAAATCTCATTTGCAGGTTTGAAAGCAGTAATAATCATCCAGTAAAGAGGAAACAGAAATATTAAACTTATAATTATTAGTACAATTTGAGTTCCTATATATTTTTTTTCTTTCATTTTCTATCACTTCCCATATAAAACACTCTTCTTTCAATGAATACAAAGGCTAAAACTGTAAATGCAAGTAAAAGAATTAAAAGAATTACAGTCAGAGCGGATGCATATCCAAAATCCCAAAATCTGAAAGCGACTTGATAAATATAATAAACGAACATATTAGTTGAATTACTTGGACCTCCCTTGGTCATTAGATATATCTGGTCTATTGACTGGAATGAATTAATTACAGCTATAATTAATACAAAGAAAGTTGTTGGTGAAATCAGTGGCCACGTGATCTTTTTGAATTTAACGAAATTATTTGCCCCATCAATAGTAGCGGCTTCGTAGATATCTTTTGGAAGCTGTTGTAAACCACCAAGGAAAATTATCATATAATACCCAGCATTTTTCCATATAGCAACGATGATAAGAGCCCACATAGCGAACTGATGACTGCTTACCCATTCGATGTTTGGAACTCCTAAAAAACTAAGAAGATAATTTAGAATTCCATATCCAGGTAGAAAAATATACAACCATATCATTGAAGCGGCGGCCATTGGAATAATATTTGGATAGTACATCGCAGTTTTATGTAAAATTTTTCCTTTGAGCTTCCTATTTATCAGAATAGCCATCATTAAGGCAAGAAACATCGTAGCTGGAACTGTAACCACTGTATAGAAAAGGTTATTTATGCACACTTTCCAGAATAAGGGAGTTTTAAAAGCACGAATATAGTTATCAATTCCAATAAAAGTAGGATCTGGATTAGCCATATTCATGGCGTTAAAACTCAGAAAAAGCGAGTTAAATGCAGGGTAGTAAGTAAACCATATTAAAAAAATGAAAGTTGGAGCAATAAATAACCAAGGTAGAATTTTCTTCTTTGTCGCTGATTTCATTTTAACCTCCAAAAATGATGAGAAAAGGGGGAATTACTCCCCCAAAAAATTATTGATATGGATAGAGAATCATTTCTGCTTCCATTTGTACATCGTTCAATCCATCTTCAACACTTGTTCTGTTATCTAAAATTTCTTGAAGATATGAAAGCAAAACTTCTCTAATCTGTGAATTACTGTGGAAGGACATTTCTCTTTTTGCAACTGCAAGTTGATCTTTTGCAACGAGAATATAAGGAAAACCATCAACATATTCCTTCAATAAATCTGTATCAAATGCATCTTCTCTTATTGGAATATAACCAGTTGCAATGCTCCATTTCGCTGCATTTTCTGGAGAGGTTAGCCATTTAACAAATATCCATGCTGCTTGTTTGTTTTCTTCTGGAATGTCTTTGAATATATAGAGATTTCCTCCACCTGTAGGAACGCCTTTTACGACATTTCCTGGTAATGGAGCAACACCGTATTCAAAATTAGCAGAATTTTTAACGAATGTTAAGCTACCTGTTGAATTGTACATCATTGAACATGCACCGGCAACAAAATCCTGAGAAGCAGCACCATAAGCTCTGTGATTTGGCATATAACCTCCATCAGCTAATGTATTTCTAAATGCAACAGCGTTTGTAGTTTCTGGAGTGTTGAAGTATGCAATAGTTCCTTCTTCGTTTGAATAAATTCCTCCAGCTTGAAGAATCCATGCTTGCACTGTCCATGTATCATCAGTGATGTCTTCAAAACCCCATCTTGTAGTATTACCATTTGCATCCTTTACAGTCAATAATTTTGCGGCTTCATAAAGCTCATCCCATGTTTCTGGAGGATTTTCTGGATCTAAACCAACTTCAGCAAAGTGTTCTTTGTTGTAATAGAATATTGGAGTACTTCTCTGATAAGGTAAACTCCAAACTTTACTATTTAATGTAGCATTTTCCATAAATCCTTCAAAGAATTTTTCAGTGTATTCTTTTTCGTTAAAATAATCAAGATCCTGAACTAAGTCCATATCAGTTAAAGAGAAAATATCAATAGCGAGTAATAAAGCTACATCTGGAGGATTTCCACCTCTGGAAGAAGTGACTGCTTTTTGCATTGTTTGGTCGTAATTACCGCTATAAATTGCTTCAACTTCAATATCAGGATGGTTATCATTGAATTCTTTAACCATACCATCCATTTTAACTGCTAAAGGACCTGCAACTTGAACTGGAAAATAGAATTTGAGTTCTGTTACTGCAAATGTGCTAACAACCAGTAAAAGTACTAATAAAACCATCAAACCTTTCAATTTCATTTGAACCTCCCCTTGTTTAAACCTCATATCTAAAAAGATATTGAGGTAACTTTTATAAATGGAACTAAACTGTAAATACTCAAAGAGACTTTTTCATCAATTATTTCGACATAAGTGATATTTCCTTCGGGATTTCTTCCCTTTTCCCAAACATCTATAAATGATGGAACCGAAACAAAAACGTCCTCTTTTATATTTATATTTGTCCAGTGCAAATGACCATTGAAGATCATTTTGAAACTCTGATGCTTTTTAAATATTTTCAGTATTTCATCCTTTTGCTGAATGTATCCAAGAGTTTTCATTTTTTTAAAATGAATATTCTGATTTAGATTTTGCTCCATTATTGCCTGATGAGTAAAGATTAAATTTACTTTTGAATCATCAATATTCTCATCTAACCAGTTTAAATTAGTTTTATATAAAGATCCCCCAACACCTTCGATTACTTCGTCTTGAGAATTTAAGAAAATAAGATTAAAATTATCGATCTGAGTTTTTTTATTATCGTGTATATGAAATAAGTTGGAATGTGATTCTTTATCTAAATTCTCAAGATCATGATTTCCTTGTATAAAAAAAGATGGATTTTTTAAATTAAGAAATTTATCAATTATTATTTTTAATGTTTTAAGATCTTCGTTTTCAGAATGAGGATTTATTTTGTCACCTAAATCTACAGTAAAATCAGGCTTAAAAAAAGAATTGGCTTTTTCAATAAAAATATCTAGTAATTCAAACGCTTTGCTTCCAGGTAAAGTTTCAAAATCTGTTCCAGCATGAATATCAGAAATTATTAGAAAATTTATTTTATTTTTCATATTTTTCTCCAAAGTTTTTATTTGTTGAGTTTCTTATTAATAATTTATGATCCAATTTTAGATGAACAAATTCTTTTCTTTTTTCAGATATAAAATCAAGAAGAATATTAGCTCCGACTCTTCCTATTTCCTTTGTAGGGTGTGATATAGTAGTCAAAGAAGGATAAATATGTGATGAAATGAATAAATTATCAAAACCAGTAATTAGTACATCTTTAGGAATTTTAATGTTAAAATCTTTACAAAAATTCATAACACCAAATGCTATTAAGTCATTAGCGCATACTATTGCGTCGTATTTTTTTATCTTCTCTTTTATTTCTTTGCATCTTTCATAACCTGAGTCAAAGGAAAAATCTCCTTTGAGAAATAAAATCTTTTCAAAATTGCTTTCATTAACTGCCTTAGCTCTTTCTACTGCACTTGAACTTGTATCAGGACCTCCCATGTAAATAATTTTTTTTACGTTTATTTTTTTTAGATAATTTGTTAATGAATGCATTGCAATATAATTATCAATGGTGACAGTTGAAAACTCGTTTTTTCCCTTCCTTCCCAAAAATACTGAAGGTATATTATTTATTTTTATAAGTGATTCAATATTTGAATTCCAGCTAACTCCAATAAAAAGTAATCCTTCAATATTGTAGGAAAGGAGTCTTTTTAAATTATCTCTTTCCTTCTCTACGCTCTCGTTAGAATTTGCTAAAATTATTCCCCAATCCTTTTTTTCTAACTCTTCTTCTGCACCTTTGTATATATAGGTGAAATGAGAATTACAAATATCAGGAAGTATAAAACCAACTGTTTTTGAAGAATTAGATCTAAGAACTTTAGCATTATTATTTGGAATATAGTTCAACATTTCAATAGCTTTATACACTTTCTCTTTTAGATTTTCAGAGACAAAACCGGATTTAGACAATACTCTTGATACAGTTGCGGTTGATACTCCTGCTAAATTAGCTACATCTTTAATATTTACTCCCATTCAAATTTCACCTCTGTAATCGATTACGTAAACGATTACATTTTATCACTCTTTTTAATTATTACAAACTTTGATTATTTATAATTAAAGCTATTTATAAAGAATTATCAATGAATATGTTTTTATTTCGATAAAATTTCATGCTTGAAATAATATCCTTATCTTAAATAACAAAAAATAAAATTGTTTTATTATGTTTACATTTGTTATGTTTTCAGAATGTTAAATTGATAAAATAACCACAATGTTTTTAATGAAAGTATAAAGAGGAGAATTCAGTTGATTATTTTGTATTTAATTCCTGTAATATTTTTCGGATGGTCTTTGGGAGCTAATGATGGAGCAAATGTATTTGGACCAACAGTAACTAACGGACTAATTAAATATAAAAATGCAGTGTTGATATCAGCTGGGTTTGTATTATTAGGAGCAATGTTAGAAGGAAGAAATGGTCTACATACTCTGAGTTCTGTGAGTTCTCAAACTCTTGTAACAGCTACGATAGGAGTTATTTGTGCGGCTGCATCAATGACTATAATGACTTTTATTGGAATACCAGCCTCCTCATCTCAAGCAATGATGGGTTCAATTATTGGAATTGGTTTATTAAAAAACAGCGTGGACTGGTCGGTACTTATAAAAGTTGTAATATGCTGGGTAGCAACACCAATTGGAGCAATAATTTTCGGATTTTTTTTATATAAAGTAATTGGTTTTTTCTTTAATAAAATAACATCGATGGTTAAGCAGAATATTGTATTAAAAATAATGGGAGTTGCTATTGGAGCATATGGATCATATGCTTTAGGGGCAAATAATGTTGCAAATGTTACAGGGCCCTTTGCTGAATTTCTGAGTTTTGAAGTAGCTGCTTTAATAGGTGGCTTAAGTATAGGTTTTGGAATTATTACTTATAGTAAAAAAGTAATGTATACAGTTGGAAAATCAATAGTTCAACTTGACCTTTTCTCATCTGTAATATCAGTATTAGCATTGTCAGTAACATTATGGATTTTTGCAATAATTGGAGTTCCTGTATCATCTTCGCAAGCAATAGTAGGTGCTGTTATAGGTGCAGGATTGGCTAGAGGTTCCATGAAATCATTAAATACTAAAACCTTGAAAAAAATATCTCTTGGATGGGTTTCAACTCCTTTGATATCAGGGGTTTTTTCTGCTTTAATATTTTTTATTTTAAGTTTATTTTTTACTTTGTAATTTTATTGATTAAAACTAAGATAACAAATAATAAACTGTTGAAATATATATATGTTATATAATAAATATGAAAGAGAAGATTAGGAGAAAAATTATGAAATATTTTGGAAAAAAGGAACAGAAGGTAATTGATATATTTCTTGAACATCTTGATATAGTTGAAGAAACAATTAAAAATCTTGAAAAATTTATTTATGAAGTAAAGAACAATAATAAGGTGGAAGTGGAAAACCTTTATAAAATCATTCATCAAAATGAATCGGATGCAGATATAAGTAGAAGAAACTTTGAAATATTGATGTATGAAGGAGCTTTTCTACCAAATTTCAGAGGAGATCTTTTAGGGATATCTGAAAAATTTGATAAAATTGCAAACAAGTGCGAAAGAATAACGGAATACTATGTTTTAGAAAATTTACATATCCCTGATGAATTGATTGATGACATAATTGAACAAATGGAATTGTCATTAAAAAGCTTTAAATCAGCCAAAAAAGCTGCTTGTTTTCTTGTAAGTGATACTTCGAAGGTGGAAAAACATATTGCAAATTCCTGTGAAAGAGAATCTATAGAAGATGAAATGGAACGGGATTTAATAAAGAAAATATACGATATGGATATTCAGCTTGCAAAAAAGCAGCATTTGGGTAAATTTGTGAGGGCTATAGGAGATTTAGCTGATAAATCTGAAAATTGCGTAGATAGAATTCAGTTAGCGTTAATAAAAAGAATGGCTTAAATAAATTCAAAGCCATTCTTTGTTTTATCCAGTATTTTTTATTTATTCTTTTATCCCAGATCTTACCAAACTCTTAACGAATAAATCCTGTAAAGCAAAGAATAATATAAGTGTCGGAAGAACTGCGACGAGTGTTCCAGCCATTATAACTCCCCAGTTCTGAGTATTTTCGGCTGATTGAAGCATTTTAACTCCAATTTGAACAGTTTTCATGTTGTCGTCCATTGATGCAATTAATGGCCACAGATACATATTCCAGGCATAAACAAAATTTATTATTGTAGCTCCTCCAATGATTGGTTTTGATAGAGGAAGCAATATCTTCAGAAAATATTTCATTGGACTTGCACCGTCAATTCTTGCAGCATCTTCCAGCGATTTTGGAATGGTCATAAAATGCTGTCTCAAAAGAAAAACATTGGTAGCACTCGCCATGAATGGTATTGTAAGAGCATAATAGGTATTAATCCACCCAAACTGATGCATCAGTGAGAAAAGTGGAACAATCATAAGAGTTTCTGCTGGAAGAAATAAAGTAGCAAACAGGAATGCAAAAGCAAAATTTTTCCCCTTGAAAAAGAAGTTAGAAAACGCATAGCCTGCTAAAGTACCAGTAAAAATCTTTCCTGCTGTTATAAGTATAGCAACAATAAAACTGTTTAAAAGCAACCTGGCAAAGGGAACATTTTTAAATGCTTGAACATAATTTTGCCAGTGAAATTCAGTTGGAAAAAACTTTGGCGGAAAGGAATAAACACTCTCCGGTGGTTGTAAACTCATAGTTATAGCCAATATTATTGGAAGAACAAATATTAAAGCCATTATTATTAATATAATTTCACTGAACAATACATTTAATCTTTTTTTATTAGTTTTAGTCATATTATCACCCTATTGATAATGAACTCTTCTTTCAGCAAATCTGAAATAGATTATTGTAACTACTACCATTACAAAGAATAAAATGACACTCTGTGCAGCAGCAGATCCGTTTTTATGATATTCAAAGGCATCTAAATATACCTTATAAATCATATTTGTAGTATAACTTCCGGGTCCCCCTTTGGTCATAACATCTATCATTGCGAAAGAACGGAACATTGTTGTAGCAATATTCATAATTACAAGATAGAATGTTATTGGAGACACAAGAGGAAAAATGATTTTAAATGTTTTCTTAAAGTTACTTGCACCATCTAAAGTAGCAGCTTCCAAAAGATCTGAAGGAACGCTTTGAATACTTCCTATATAAAAAATCATATTAAAGGGCATCATCTTCCATACTGTTGCAAATAAAAGGGCAAAAAAAGCGTATGGTTTACTTGTAAGCCAATCAACTTGTATTCCAAATACTTGAACGAAGGCATAATTTAAATACCCAACAACAGGACTTAGAAGAAATGTCCAAAGTGTTCCAGCGATTGCTGGTGAAACTGCATAGGGAGCGAAAAGGCAGGTTCTGAAAATTTTTGTCCCTGGTAACTCCTTAGTAAGCAAAAGTCCCATAAAGAAACTTAAAAAGATTGTAATAACTACTGAAGTGACAATATAAATGATAGTAAAAATTACAGCTTCGTGATAAGAAGGGTTTTCAAATAGTTGCTGGAAATTTTTTATACCAACGAATATTTGCCTATTACCAAAGGGTCCTGCTTTATAAAGACTCATTTTAAAGGCATCAAACGCTGGAACATATATAAATATCACAATTACTAAAAAGGTTGGTATAAGTAAAAAATAAGGTAATAGCTTTTTATTGATTTTCATCGTGTATCCCCCATAATGAATATTTAAAAAGAGGTGGAATAATCCACCTCTTAAGAGAGTTATCTACTAAAATATGGAGTTATATTCTTCGATTGCAGCAGTACATTCTGCAGCTGCTTCATCAATAGCTTTAACTGGTGTGATTTCTCCATTACACATTTCTTGAATTTTTGTTTCTATTATAGTTCTCATTTCTGGGAAAACTCCACAGATTGCACCAGCAGTATTCTCTGAAGGAACAGATAATAGAAGTTGCATCATGGCTGTCATGTGGTCAGGTTCCTCCTGGTAGAATCCAGAGAATAATAGTCCTTCAACAGCTTCCTTTGTTACAGGGAAATATCCTGTGAATTTGTGCCAGTTCATCTGTTGTTCCTTTGAATTTAAGAACTTAACAAATTCCCAAGATGCTTCCATTTCATTCATTGGATTACCATCGATTATCCAAAGACTTGCTCCACCAATAACTGCTCCACCAGAAGGTGCATCGGCAGGTTTTGGTAAGAAACATGTTCCGAGTTCATAACCGTTTTCAGCTGCATTTGCCTTATGGCTTGCAACATTTGAAGTAGAGTCGAAAAGGATGCCGGCTTTTTGCGACATGAATAAGTTTCTAGCAGCACTCCAGTCTTCAAACTTAGTATTGATTAAGTATCCACCTTCCGCTAATGTATTCAACCATTCAAATATAGTTAAGCCTGCAGGATTGTTAAGAACACATTCGGTTGGTCTGCCATCTCTTCCGTTTCCATTATTAACTAATGGAGCATTTTGAGCAGCCAGTAACTGTTCAATGAACCATGAATGTAATGGCCATGTGAAACCTGTTTGTTCAATATTTCCATTGGCATCTTTAACTGTCAATGCTTTACATACTTCGATAAAATCATCAAATGTTCTTGGAGGACTATCAGGATCTAATCCAGCTTCTTCGAACATTGTTTTGTTGTAGTACATAATAGCTGTTGATGAATTGAAAGGAATTGAATATAGTTTTCCACCAACTGTGTAGTAATTAGTGATAGGAGTTAAGAAAATTCCTGGGTCGAATGTTGGATCGTTATCCATAAGATCCTGAACAGGAACTATGATTCCACCATCAATCATCATTTGTGTTCCAATTTCAAATACCTGAACTACATTTGGTGGTGTTCCACTATTAACAGCAGCAATTGTCTTGTTTAAATTATCCCTGTAACTTCCATTGAACTGAACATTTACATTAATATCTGGATGAAGAGCCTCAAATTCCTTCGCAACATTTTCAAAATATTCAATTCTTTCGCCCCCCATAGCATGCCAGAATTGAATGTCAACTGCATAAACTAACCCAACAAGTGCAAAAACTAGAAATAAAACTAAAAGTGTTTTTTTCATAATATTACCTCCCTGATAAAAAGATTTGATTAATAATAATTATACTATAAAAAGATTAAATGTGTTTTAAAAATAAAAATTATTATTTATGCATTAATTTTGTTATTATTACGAAAACGTAGTTTCTTTCGAAGAAATTTAAAATAGCGGATTATGGTAATAATAATTTTCGATATTTATGCTTATCATTTATCTTTTATTGTAGATTTAGTAAAAAAAATTTTTTTTTAATCAATAATTTATTCAGAATCATGAGAAATTTGATTTTCTCGATATGATATAATGACTTCAGTATATCTTTTATTAGCATTTTCTCGTCCACTATTGTGCCAGCAGTAGTGGATTTTTTAAAAAAGCTGCCCTAAGGCAGCTAATTGTTTCGGTGCATTTAATTATTTAGAAGTAACGGTAAAACTTTCATTTGAGCTATCAATTTCTGGCGCTGAAGTGTATGTTCCAAAGTTCTTAACAACCAGATTATCAAAATAGATAAATCCTTCAGCATCACTGAAACAAAGTATTTGAAGACCTGTTGTATTGTTACTTGTTGTGTTGAATGAGCCTTCATTAACTCCATCAATAAAAACTGTATAAGAAGTTGTTGTTAAATCAAAAACCATTCTTACGTGATACCACACCCCAAATGTGAAGTCTCTTAATTTTGTGAATGTTCCTTCATAAGCATAAAAACCTAAACCTGTTCCAGGGTCCCAAACTGAGAAATATGGAGAGCTGAAAAGAGGGTATGTCCTTACTCCAAAGCCAGTGCTTCCAGATAAAACTTTTACATCGAATTCTATTTGTCCCTTGTTTAAACTAGTCCAAAATTTTTCTAGCATAGCATAATCTCCATAAACCGGATCATAAAAATAAAGTCCTTTTCCAGTTTTTCCATTTGAAGATATTCTTGTATAGCTAGAACCAATTTTAGTATATGTAGCCCAGGGAATAACATTCGCATAATTTCCTACA
>CAZGZM010000025.1:758-15803 GCA_964529955.1 uncultured Thermotogaceae bacterium | reverse complement strand
GGTTCAACTTACTTAGAAATAACTGCAAATATGGAAAGTTTAATAAACAATTATTATGAAGAAAATGGAAGTTATCCAAGATCTTGGTCTCCATATCAATATACTGATATTGGTTTGGATCAAGAAGAATGGGAACTTCCTTACGATCATATAATATATAAACCTAAAGGAAATAAAATATCAATTAGACCAGAAAATGGTTATAAATTCGTTTTTGAAACATTAGAGGGAAAAATTGAAGAAATACAGGACACTTTTAACTGGGTTCTCTGGTATAACATTGGAGATGAATCTGCTGAAAAAGGAATGTGGTATTGGCATGATTTAAAAGAAGGAAATGAAATAGATATAAATACATTAAAAGTTTTAGAAAGATAAAAAAAATTTACATGGGAAAGTCCACTTTGAAAGACCGGTTATCCACCGGTCTTCTTTTTATTTTGAGCATAAGTTATAATTTATAGTAAGGCAGGTGAAATTATGAGTGTTTATAAACCTGAGGTTTATCATGGTTTTAAAAAAACAAAAAAATTTTTTGAAGGATGGTATTATAAATTAGTAAATGCTGACAAAACCTTTTCTATAGCCTTTATTCCAGGTGTTTCAATTACTGATGATCAGAATAAACATTCCTTTATTCAAGTAATATCCGGTTCAAATTTCTCTAAAAATATAAAATATGACTTTTCGGATTTTTATTCTGATAAAGATAATTTTTTTGTGAATATTAATGAAAACATTTTCACTGAGGAAAATTTGAAAGTAAATATAAAAATGAAAAACATTGAAATTAATGGTGAAATAAATATAAATAAAAAAATTAAATGGCCGGTGAAATTAATTTCACCGGGAGCAATGGGGCCATTTTCCTTTATACCATCAATGGAATGCAATCACGGAATAATTAATATAAATGGATTAATAGATGGTATATTAACTATTAATGGGGAAGATATCGATTTTAATGGGGGGAAGTGTTACATTGAAAAGGATTGGGGAAAATCATTTCCAAGTAGTTGGATATGGATGCAATCTAATCATTTTCCCTCTAATGATGTATCTTTAACCCTTTCAATTGCCAGGATTCCATTCATGGGAAAGTATTTTAAAGGCTTTATTGGTGGTTTATTACTAAAGAATAAGCTATATAAATTTACTACATATAATTTTTCAAAAATTCATAAAATTGAATATTATGACGATCACATAGAATTATCAATAAAAAGAAAGAAACTATTATTAAAAATTAAAGCGTACAGATCTTTTGGAAGCGAACTTTTTTCACCAATAATGGGTAGTATGAATGGAAGAATTAATGAATCATTAAATTCATCATTAGATGTTGAACTTGTGAATGAAAATGAAATAGTTTTCAATGAAGTGGGAACAAACGCTGGTCTTGAAATAATAGGAAAACTATAAAATGTGGTTAAGGAGGTTCATAATGATTTTATTAAATGCCGTGGGATATATAAGCTTAATAGCGCTTATTGCATTAATTGGTTTAACAGGTTATAGTGAAATAATGGCTAATAAAGGATTAGATAACGAAGATTTGATGAATATAGAATATATTGAAATTGATGGTGAGAAAATTGCCTACAGAGAAGCAGGAATGGAAAATGAAAAAGATCTTGTTCTTATTCATGGTTTTTTAGGATCTTCTTATGATTTTTCTCAAATAATACCTGAGCTTTCTAAAGAATATCACGTTATCGCCCCCGATTTAATTCCCTTTGGTCTTTCAAGTAAAAATACTGATATTCTCCTATCCAAAAAAAATATATCTGAGTATCTCTTCAAATCCTTAGAAAAAATCGGAGTTGATAATTATTTTCTTTTGGGGCATTCCATGGGTGGAGAGGTAGCAATGAATCTTTTATTAAATCATCGGGAAAATGTAAAAAAACTTATTCTAGTTGATTCTGCGGGATATAATGAAAATAATCAAACGACTCCAAAAAATAAATATCTTGCATCTCTATATCTAAAAATAGGATTTCAAAATTATCCTTTACAAAATCTTTTATTCGATCTTGCTTTTTACGACACATCTGTGGTAAGTAAAGAAGATTTAAGAGGGTCATATTATTTGGTGTACAATTTACCTTCTGAAGCTCTATATAAATTTAATATGGATGATGATGGCGGAGATATAAAGGATAAAATAAAAAATATCAAAGTTCCCACTCTTATTATTTGGGGAGAAAATGATGAAATCATCCCGGTTGAATATGCCTATCAGTTTAATGAGGATATTGAAAAATCTGAATTAGTAATATTATCTGAATGCGGTCATATTCCATATGTTGAAAAGAGAAAGGAAACTCTTGAGGTAATTTTTGAATTTCTTAAATAAAATACATATTTAATAAGGTATAATATAACGGTTAATTGGAACTGTAACATACTATTGGAGGAAATAATGGAGTTGTACATGAAAAAGAGCTCACATACAGATGTAAATATGTTGGCAAAATTTAATATAGGAAATTGTGATCAATACGCATTAATAAGAGGAGATGACATTAACAATCCAATAATGTTAATTCTTCATGGTGGTCCTGGAATGTCTGATATGAATTTTGCCGATAAATATGATAAAAACCTCCAGAAAAATTTTCTAGTTGTTCATTGGGATAGGAGAGGAACCGGTAAGTCTTATTGTTCTAAAATTAAGAACACTGATATAACTTTTAACTTACTCCTTAATGATATAAAGGAATTTATTGAATTTTTATTGAAAATATTTGAAAAGAAAAAAGTATTTCTTGTTGGTCATTCAGCAGGAACTATGCTTGGTTTAAAGTTTGCGAATTTATATCCTGAACTATTATATGCATATGTAGGAATAGGCCAGTTTGTAGACTTTATTTCAAATGAAAAACTTAAATATAGTTATATTATTGATAAAGCAAAAAAATACCATAACGAAAAAGTATTAGGAGAGCTGGAACAAATTAAATTTCCTGTTGATGATTTTTTTAAAAAATTTGAAAACTATAAGTTGATCTGGAAATGGTTAGAGCATTATGAGGGAGTTTATTATAAAGAAAAAAGCATGAAAAAACTCAGGAGAGAAACATCTAATTCCTCTGTTTATTCACTAATGGACTATTTTAAATTAATAGCAGGTTCTAAATATACTATAAACAAATTATGGGATGAAATTACTTCTTTCAGCACATATAACATGAATAAATCCTTTAACGTACCTGTATATTTTGTATATGGTGAGTCTGACAAAGCAACTTCGCCTGAAGAGGGCAAAAAACTATTTGAAGAAATTTCTGCTCCAAAAAAAGAACTTTTTATAATTGAAAGAGCTGGACATTTCCTGCAATATGAAAATCATGCAGAATATGAAAAAATAGTAATTGATGAAATATTAAAGAATACAAATATATAATATTTTATTGTGAAATTATATTTGAATTTCTTCCTTTCCCTGCCAACCGAATATTTTTAAATTAATTCTATCTTTGTCATTGAAAATTATTCCTTCTTTTCGAAGTATTTTTTTTTGAGAATTGTAGCCTTCTCCCTTTAAGCTAATTTCACCTTTACTGTTAACGACTCTATGCCACGGAATATTTTTATATGGTTCACTAATAGCCTTTAAAGCATAACCAACTAGTCTTGGACCACAATTATTTATTCTGGCTATCTGTCCATAAGTCGAAACCTTTCCAAAGGGAATTAATTTTATTGTCTTGTAAATTTTTTCATATATATTGCAACTCATATGAATATTGTATCAGAAATATCTTGAATAAATTTTAGCGTCTAGTAAGACGTTTCATTTTCTAATAATTCATATAAATTTTCATAAATTAAATTTATATATTTTTGCCTTGGTTGCTTTTCGTTTCTTATAATCCCGCCTATATTCAATACATTATTAGTTTCAGCATAATTATCCCAAACAATTCCGTTTGATTTTAATTCCTTTTCCCCATTTATAAATTGAATAATATATTCCTGTAGCATATCAGAAATTTTATAATCATAATCTGTATAAAGAATTCCTGAAAGATTACCAAGAATATAAGGAACGTCGAGTGAATGGTAAGCTTTTAGATCCAATAATATAAATGGTAAAGGGTACCATTTGAAATTATATCTATATACTTCCGATTCATTTTCGGCTTGATAATTAGCTAACATTTCAGCACTCATCATGAAAAAATCTCCAATTACTCTAGAATATGCATTTTTATAATTTAACCAATTACCGTAGTATTTCATTGCTAAATCATAATCATCTTCAAAACTATCATCCAAATAATTATTAAATTCATCTTTGGACATTGAGAAAATTAATTTAAATAAACTTCCTTCATTTTGCATTCCACTTACAATTGTGGGAACTTTTTGAAATTTTTCTTCCTGAAATAGTCTATAGGGTTCCTCAGGAAAGTAATAACCATCGTAGCATAAATGCTTCCTTACTAATCCCTGTTCAGTTATAGTTTCAAATTTGTCTAAAATGTTGGAAGTATCTAAATCTCTCATTTGTTTAAGGATATCTCCATCTTCGATTCCAAGAACCTTTTGAAATTCAACTCCTATGTCTTCCATTGATGTTTGAGTATCTGATTTCAAGGGATAAAGGTCGTATGGAATTAAACCACTCATAATTATAGCTTTGTTAAATAATCCTTCTGCAAATGGAGAAACCATCATTGAAGCTATGGATATTCCACCAGCAGATTGTCCCATTAAAGTAATATTTTCGGGATCTCCTCCAAATTTTTCAATATTTTCGTTCACCCATTCTAAAGCAGCAATCTGATCAAGTAAGCCATAATTTCCTGATGTTCCATAGGAAGCTTCAGCTGATAGAAGTGGATGAGCCAAAAATCCAAAGGGACCTATTCTGTAATTAATAGTAACAATAACAGCGTTTTGTAAAGCTAAGGAAGTGCCATCATATTTTGGCCATGATCCTCCTCCTATTTCAAAACCACCTCCGTGAATCCAAAAAATTACAGGTTTTTTACCATCTAAATCCTTTGACCAAATATTAAGATAAAGACAGTCCTCGTTATCTTCAACCCCTTCCTGTCTTTTAAAAATTGAAACAGTTATTTGTGGACAATCTGATCCAAACTTATCGGCAATCAAAACATCATCCCAGGACTTAGGTTGAGGAGCAACCCATCTTAGATCACCCACTGGTGGCTGTGCATAGGGTATTCCATAAAATTTCCAGATATTATCTTCATAAAATCCTTGGACCTGTCCTGTTGTAGAATCAACAACTGGTGAAAGTGTTTTATTTTCAGCCAGAAGAATATTAAATGATAAAAAGATCGTGCAAATAATAATAACAGTTTTTTTCATAATTTATACCTCCATATTATTTAATTGATTATAGCAAAAGCATTAGAAAGAACAGAAGGAATCAATAAGCTTTTTCATTTATAATTAAATTTTCTAAGTTTTTTTCAATGAGTTCAAGATGTTTTTGTCTCGGTTGTTCTATATTTTCAATTTTATTTCCAAATTGAATCACATGTTTTGTTTTAGAATAGTTTTCCCATTCAATTCCTCTTGAAGTAAGTTTATCTTTTCCATTTATAAACTGAATCACATATTCTTGCATCATTTCTGAAATTTTATGGTCCCATTCAGTGAATAACAATTCTTTCATGTTATTAAATATATAAGGAACATCAACTGCGTGCATTGCCTTTAAGTTTTCAATATTCAATACGAAGGGGTATCTGCTAAAGTTATATCTATAAACTTTAGATTCTTGAAGTCTTTCATAATGAGCAATAAGTTCTGCATGATACATGAAAAAATCTCCGATTACTCTTGCATATGATTCTTTATAGAATAAGGGATCATATTCTTTATGGGCTTTATCATATTCTTTCTTAAAACATTTTTTCAAGTATTCAGAAAAATTTTTTCTCGTTGTTTTAAATAATAATGTAAACAAGCTTCCTTCATTTTCAGTACCCCCAATAATTATAGGGATATGTTTTTCTTTTCCATCTTGATATACTTCAATTGGAAGTTTTTCAAAATAGTAACCATCAAAGCATATATGCTTTCTCACAAGTCCCTTTTCAGGAAGACTGTTAAATGTTGAAAGTAATGTTTCAGGATCAACATCTCGTAATTTTTTTAAAGTATTTTCTTTTGAAATATCTAATTTATTTTGAAAAGAAGTACCGATATCTTCCATCGATTTTTCGTTTTTTGTTGATTTTAGAGGCAATATCCCTAAAGGAATTAACCCGCTCATTATTATTGCTTTATTAAATAAATTTTTTGCAAGAGGTGAAATAAGCATTGAAGCAATAGAAATGGCTCCTGCTGACTGTCCCATAACGGTTATATTTTCAGGATCACCTCCGAATTTTTCGATATTTCTTTTTATCCACTTTAACGCAAATATTTGATCAAGTAAACCATAATTACCAGAAACATGTTTTTCAGATTCTTGAGAAAGAAGAGGATGAGCCAAAAAACCAAAAACTCCTATCCTATAGTTTATTGAAACAACTACAACATCACTTTCGGCATATGAAGTCCCATCATACATTGGCAAAGAGCCTGCTCCCCTCATGAATCCTCCTCCATGAATCCAGAAAATAACAGGTTTTTTGGATTCAAGTGAAGAAGTCCAAATATTTAAATATAAGCAATCTTCACTCATACAATATCCCTTTCTATACAAAAAAGGCATATTAGGAACCTGATGACATATTGGGCCAAATTTATCACAGTTTATTGTATCGCTCCAATTTATTTTCTGAGGTTCACGCCATCTTAGCTCATTTATGGGAGGTCTGGCATATGGTATCCCATAAAACTTGCATACATCATCTTCAACAAAACCTTTAACTTTTCCTGAATAAGTATTTACTATTGGTTCCTTATTCATATAAACCCCCTGGTTTATTAAAATTTTTTATTAATTTTAAAAAGGAAAAAATCATGATCTATCATTGATCTAATTATAACAAAAAGACCTGCAGAAGCAGGTCTTTCATATTTGAATTTTTATAGAAATATTATTTTAAATAATCTTGAGCCATTTCTTGAGCTCTTTCATGAAGAGCAACATACCTATCATCAATTGGGAGTTCCAAAAGAGTTTCGGCTATTTCATGCATTTCGTCCTTCTTGTTCCATTTTTCATAAAGGGTAATTAATTCCATATAACTTGATGGATATGCTGGATCTGTACTTATAGCTGTTTTTAAATATTTTTCAGATCTACCAAAATTATTTAAAGGCCAAGGAGTATCTCTATATCTTAATCCAAGAGCTATCCATACCCCAGGAATATCTGAGCCGTACATTTCTGCATACTTTAAAAAATGATCAAAATCCCCTAACATAAAAAGAGAAGTTACTATCCCTTTAAATTGTGCTAATTGTCCAATAGAAGCTGCAGCAACATAAAATGCATATCCATTTTTATCATCAATTTTTATTGAATCCTTTGCAAGTTGTAACGCTTCTTCATAATATTCTTCTTTATTATTATCAGACCAATTTGCCTTTTCTCTGTAACTGTCAGCTAAAAGAGCTAAAAGATTAGAATCATTAAATGTAGAATTATCCTCTTCCAAAACTTGAATGAAATTATTAACTTCATCAAGATCTTCGTATGATTGAATATTAACAAAATCATTCTTCAATTCTTCAAAATTTAGTCCAAGAAATAATGTGGAAAATAGTAATAACATAATTATTGTGAAGTATTTTTTCATAAATATATATCTCCTTTTCCTTCTATAATCAATCCAAGAGCTTTATTTCCTAAATGAGTCATAACTACAGCTTCTAAATGTTTTATCGGAATTTCCATTACTCCAAGTTTGTCCATTAATTTAGCCGCTAAAATTTCAGCATCTTTTTTTCTTCCGCTGTAAACAATTGCCATTCTTTTATATTCTGTTTCCGAAGCCATTTGTACCATTTCAGTAATGAGTTTTTTGTTTCCCCTAACTTTTTTTATTGGTTTTAATACACCGTTTTGAAGAGAGATTATTGGCTTGATATTTAGTAAGTTTCCAATAACACTACTACCTTTAGATAAACGACCCCCTTTATATAAATATTTAAGATCATCGACAGAAAAAATTGTCATGACTTTTTTATAAAAATTTTTTGCATAGAAAACCATCTCTACATCAGGAGCATCTTTTTTTGAATATTCAACAAGATTCTCAATTAGAAAACCTAATCCTGACGCAGTGAGTTTTGAGTCTATTGTTTTAAACTTTTCTCCTACGATATCCTCTGCAATTTTAGATGATTGGAATGTCCCACTCAATTCCTTTGAAATAACTGGTATTATTACTGATTTATATCTGTCTTTAACTTCTTCAAAAACCCTTTGAAAATCAGCTGGATTTGGTTGAGAAGTTGAGGGAATTTCAGAACATTCATCTAGATATTTCCCATATTCTTCCAAATCTAAATCAACAGCTTTTAGATATTCTTCATTCTTTTTAATATAAAGAGAAACAATTGGAACATTTAAATCCTTAGATTCCTCAGGGGTCAAAGTACTGGTAGAATCAGTTATTATTCCTGTTTTCATAAAACACCTCCCCTTCGTTCTAAGCAATCATATGCCATTAAAAAACAGTAAAAAAAGTATAAAAATAGTACGATAATATAAGAATAGTATTATTTTCGAACGAAAGAAATGATTTATTAATTTGTTATAAAGGTTAATTAATAGACATCTTCCTTACATTCAGTTATTATTCCAAGACAAGAACTTCCTAAATGAGTCATTATAATTGGATCAAGATGAATTATGGGAATATTCTTAATTTTAAATTCATTTTTTATAATTTGCACAAGATTTTTAGCGTCTTCTGTTCTGCCTGTATGAACAACAACCATTTTTTGGAATTCTTTCCCAGTAAGCATTGATATGAATTCTTTTATCAATCTTGTATTACCTCTTTCCTTTTTGATTGCTTTTAACTCTCCATCAATAATACTTATAATCGGTTTTAAATTAAGCATAGAACCCATGAAATACTTTGCAGAATTAAGTCTTCCGCCTTTATAAAGGTATTTCAAATCACCAACAGAGAAAATTGTCATGACTTTTTTATAGAAATTTTTTGAATATTCTTCTAGTTCATCAATTGAAATACCTTCATTTATCATTGATCTTAAATTTTCCAATAAAAAGCCGTACCCCGGTCCTGTTAATTTGGTATTTATTGTACGTATATCTATTGGAATGTCCTGAGATGCAATTTTAGATGATGCATATGTTCCGCTTAAACCTTGGGATATTACTGGAACAATAACAGTATCGTATTTATCTTTAATATTATCAAATACTTTTTTAAAATCTGCAGGGTTTGGCTGAGAAGTAGTAGGTATTGTTTGACAGTTATCAAGGTATTCTCTATATTTATCAATATCCATGTTATAAGCTTTATTAAACTCTTCTCCCTTTTTAACGTAAAGAGAAACGATCGGTATGTTTAATTTTTTTGCTTTTTCCTTTGAAAATGAACATGTATTATCTCCAACTAATCCTATATTCATAATTACCCCCTAAGAAAATATCTAAATTTATTTAAAATGATAAATTAATTATATCAGTAGTTTGATTTTCAAACGCTTTCTATATAATGATATAATTTTTTTATGAAATCTAGATTAAAAATTAGCAATTTAGCAGAGAAAGATTATTTATTGATAGGTTTAATTGTTTTTTCAATTATTTTTGTTTATGGTCTCTTCACAGGATTAACCCCTGGAAAGTTCTTTCTTGGATTAATTTGTGGTGGATTAGCTTCAATCTGGGCATATCTTTTTTACTGGACTCAAATTCAAACTATTGTAAAAAAACTAAAAGGCGAAAGAGCTGATTTGAAAAAATTAAGAGGATTTTACCTATATATATATAAACAAATAGATGAGCTTTTCTTACAGATAAAAAGGGAAAGAGAATACTATAAAAATCTTTATAATGAATATTACGAGCTTTTAAATACAATAGAAATTGGAATTATCACATTAAAGGGTGAAAGAATAATAAGAAAGAATAGGTTCATTGAAAATATATTTAAATCATCGAGGAAATCGGATAAAGTATCGAATTTTTTCAGAAGGTTAGGCTTGAAGATAATTTTAAAGGAAGGTGAGTATGACCTCTATTCAAAAAAGTTGAACAGAAGATTCTATATTTCATACAAAAATATTGATAAAGAATATTCGATTTTAACTATTTACGATACTACTTCAGTATGGAAAATGAAAAAGATACTTGATAAAACAAGAAAATATGCTGTAGATTCTAGATTTATCGCTGATTTTACACATGGATTAAAACAACCACTTGCAACAGCATTTTTAGCTTTAGAACTTTATAAAAAAACAGAAGATAAAAATTATCTTCAAAAATTACAGTCAGAATTAAAATCCTTTCAGGAAAAAATTCGTGTTACACTTCAAATATTTAAATTTGAAGAGGATTTCGTATCAGTTAGCATCAATAATTTATTAGAGAAAATAGTCAGATATATGAAACCCATTGCTTCAGCTAAAAATAATTCGATATTACTGTATACTGATAAAGACTCGAATGTAAAAATTCAAAATTCTCGTATGGAAAATGTATTAAAGAATTTGATATTAAATGCTGTAGAAGCAACTGAAAAAGGGGTAATTAAAATAAAATCTAGGAAGGGTAAAGGAATTCATACGATAATTATTAGTGATAGTGGTAATGGAATGAATCCTGAAAAATTAAAGAATATATTCAAACCCTTTTATACAACTAAAGATAAAGGAACTGGCTTAGGGCTGTTTCTTGTGAATAGTTTTTGTGATGATAACGATGTTTCAATGAAAGTAAAATCAAAGGTTAATGAAGGAACATTTTTTTCGTTGACATTCAGGGAGGAAGAATGAGTAGAAAGGTTCTAATAGTAGATGATGATATAAACTTTAATACATTGCTTGCTGAAGCTCTTGAGCAGGAAAATTTCATGATAGATTCTGTTTTAAATATAAAAAATGCTAAGAATAGACTTGAAAAAAATTTTTATGATGTTGTTCTTCTTGATGTGATGCTTCAAGATGGCAATGGTCTTGAAATTTTAGAAGATGCTAAGAAAAAAAGTCATGGAGTTCTTGTGATGTCTGCATATGGAAATGTAGAAACAGCTGTAAAGGCAGTAAGAGAGGGAGCATTTAATTTTTTAGAAAAACCATTTGATTTAAATCATTTAATTTTCGAAATAAATAGAATGTTAGAACTAAGGGATATTAAACAGGAAGTTGATTTTTTGAAAGATGAAAAGAGAACAATTGATGATCTTTTAGGAAATCACCAATCGATTCAAAAAATAAAAAATCTGATAAAAATAATTTCAAAAAGAAAAATTTCGATATTGATTCAGGGAGAAACAGGTACCGGAAAGGAAGTAATTCAGAAAATAATTCACAATTTAAGTAGAAGAGAGAAAAATATTGCTATAAATTGTGGAGCGATTCCTGAATCTCTTTTTGAAAGTGAACTCTTTGGATATGTTAAGGGAGCATTCACTGGAGCAGAAAAAGATAAACGGGGTCTAATTGAAGATGCGGACAAGGGAACTCTTTTTCTTGATGAAGTTGGTGAAATGCCAATTAATATGCAACCTAAATTATTAAGATTTTTAGAAACTGAAAGTGTTCAGAGAGTTGGTTCAACTGTTCCAAAAAAAGTAGATATCAGATTAATTTGTGCAACAAATAAAGATCTGGAAGAACTCGTAAAGATTGGAAAATTTAGGGAAGATTTATACTATAGGTTAAACGTGGTTAAGATTGTAATTCCTCCTTTAAGAGAGAGAAGAACTGATATTCCCCTTCTTTTTGAAAAATTTTTTTATGATGCCTTAACTAATAATAATATTAAAAATACTCCTATTATTTCAAATGAATTTATACATACTATAGTTGAATATAAATGGCCAGGAAATATTCGAGAATTAAAAAATCTTGCTGAGTTAACAGCAGTTTTATACGGAAAAAATAAAAAAATTACACTCGAAGAATTGAATAAAAATTACTTGAATAATAAAAACAGCGAAAACTGTTTTTCAGAAGATATGACTCTTTCACAAGTTGAAGGAAAATATTTAAAAAATATATTGGGAAAATATAAGAATAAAACAAGAATTGCAAAAATCCTAAATATAAGCAAAAGTACCCTTTATGAAAAAATTAAGAAACATAATTTATCATGATCCTGGAATATAAAGATCATATTCTTCTTTTAGATTTATTATAGAATTTTCCTCTGGCATTCTAACAAGTTTACCACTTCCGAAGGCTGTAAACATCAAATAAACATTTTCAGGTACTCCTGCTTTAATATAACTTTCAGGTGATATGAATATATCATATTCGGTTTCTACATCAGGTTTTTTAAAGTAATAAAACTTTTCATCTGATTTTCCAGGTCTAAATGTTTTTTGAAATTTATAACTTCCATCATCAACATTATCCTTTATTCCTATCCATACATTTTCGGTTCCGGTTATAAAAAACTGAAAATATGGTTTAACTGTTGATGTTTGAAGTTCTGAAACATATCTTGAAATATCATTTGAAGTATTTTCATAATAATTTTTCAGAATTAAGTAATTTTCTACTATTCCATTTCCTCCGAGCAATTCTTTGGTTGCTTCAACTTCAGTGGACATTTCATCTTGTATTTTAACAAATTTATTATCTATTTGATTTAGCAAAGTATCAATTTCTCTTTGAAGACTTGATACTTTAATAATATTCAGTCCTGAAAGAATCATCGCAAGTAAAGATCCAATAATTAAGAATAATGCTATAAATAATCCTATGTTTTTTCTTTTCATTAATTCACTCTCCTAAAACTGCAGTAATAAATAGATGCTCGCCAGACGAAAAAAGTTCTCTGTTTCTACAATATTTATATTCCCATTCAGCTGCTAAATCAATACCTCTTGATAATCTATCTTCATCATATAAACCTAGGTTTACTAGACTAGCAATATCTTTTACTATAAATCCTTTTTCTTTAAGAATGCGTGAAATCTCTTCTGGGAAAAATGGTTTTGTAAAAAATTTATTTTTTGAAACGCTTTGATCTCCAATTTCGATTTTTTCTCCATTTATCATTTTTGTTGCATTATATCCTTCTATGTTTGAAATAAAATCTTTCAAAAAAGCATATGAATTATCAACAGTTAATAATAACTTACCTTTTTTCTTTAAAACTCTTTTTATTTCACTTAATGCTAAATCTATATTAGTACAGTAGCTTAAAACATCTCCATAAGCAACTACAAAATCGA
Organism: uncultured Thermotogaceae bacterium; assembly: GCA_964529955.1. GTDB lineage: Bacteria > Thermotogota > Thermotogae > Petrotogales > Kosmotogaceae > JASGMR01. The sequence goes on along the minus strand of CAZGZM010000025.1, from coordinate 2,478 downwards.
ATTCATTATCCTTAAAATCCATTTTTTCAACAGACATTTGAAAAAAATCTATTTTTAAATTTCTTAAATTAGTTTTCATTTTAGCTATTTTTAGCATCTCATAAGAATTATCTATTGCAGTTACATCGTTAGCCATTTCAGAAAAATGAATTGCCCATTTTCCTGTTCCTGTACCTACATCAATAATTTTATATTTATTTTCACTGATATGATCAAGAGTGAGCTTTTTCAGTATCTCATGATATAAAAACCAGTAGGGCTCTTCATACATATAGTCATATTTATGAGCTATTTCATCATAATATTCCTTCGATTCATTCATTTTGATCCTCCAGTTGAACTATAAACTCCATTTTTTATTCTAACATAGTGGGTGTAGGAATTTATTTGATTGTATGGATTTTAAAGGAATAATTTATTTAATATTTATGTTTTCCATTACTTTCATAATATCTGTTTCTTTGATAAGTATAAATAGTTATTTATCAGAGGAAATTGATTTACCTAAAAATTTAAACAACGGGGAGAGTTTTTCAATAAAATTGCCTAGAGTCACAAATGAAAATCTTTTCATGAAACAAAAAAGAGGATGTTTCTACATAGATACAGAATACTCTGGAAATTATTATGTTTATACTTTCATGAGTACATCTGAAAAAATAAATCTTGAATATAATTATCGAGGTATTATAAACAAAGATATTAATATTCAGATTGATGCAAAGCCATTTATTGATGAGAACGAAGATAATTATCCTGATATCGTAAAGCTAAATAAAAATGATTCAGAAAGGTTTATAAATTGGTTTTTAAATATATCTCTTTATCAAACTCAAAAAATATCTGATAACTGGTTAGAATGGGAAAGAGATTGTTCAGGGCTTATAAGATATGCTACGAGAGAAGCTTTAAAAGTTCATGATGATAGCTGGTATGCAAATACTGGAATAGATTTGAAATTTTGGGAAGAAAAAACTGGAGTAAATTTGGAATATTTTGAAGATGTACAAAAGTATAACTATCCAGAAATACCTGTTTTTGGTTCATATAATTTCTTCGATGAAGATGGAAATACAGTTTATTTTGCAGACGCATATAATTTGTTAAGAGCTAATGTTAAATTTATAAGTAAAGACTTGAAAGAAGCTGAACCTGGAGATTTACTTTTCTTTCAACATCCAGCACCTTTAACATTTCATTCAATGATCTTTACTGGAGATGGGTTAGTTTACCATACCGGACCGGTCGATGAAACAAATCCAGGTATGATAAAGGTATGGACAATTGATTATTATAAAAGTTTAATGCCTTTCCAATGGCTACCTATTCAAAACAATGAATATTTTTTAGGAATATTTAGATTAAAATTTTTATCATAAAAAGGGGAGTGATTACTTTGAAAAGAGTGATTTTGGTTTTACTGTTTGTTTTTTTAACTCTATCCTTATTTGCATTTAATATTGAATCTTCAAGCAAACCAATTGCTGAGATTTTTTATCAATTTGATGATAAGGAAGATTTACCAAAGATTAAATCTGACAGCTATGATAGATTTATTAGTGTTTCTATTTATGAGCTTGATATTGACGATCTAATAGCTCGCGGACCAAATTGCTACCTAATAAGCCATTGGCACCCGTAACGAATACTTTCATTTGTTTAAAAATTAATTAATGATCTGAAAGTGAAGTAATTAATGAATTTTTAAACCCATGGAATC
>CAZGZM010000025.1:0-748 GCA_964529955.1 uncultured Thermotogaceae bacterium | reverse complement strand
AGTTACCTCTCAGATTTAAAATCTACTAAAACAAAGCTTATTGGAGAATACAAATATGAGGTAAGTCCCGATAAGAGAATACAATTATCAGAAATTCCAGTTATTCCTGAATTTGGCTTATTATATTTTGAAATTAATTCTGATAGAATGAGCGAAAAGTTCTTTTTAAATATTAAAAAAACCGAAGCTATTGTTATGTTAACTGAAGATGGATTAGAATTCAGACTGTGGAATATATTAGAAGGAAAAATAATTGAAAAAGTAAAATGCATAAGACTGGAAGATGGAGTAACGATAGGAATTTCAAAAACAGATTTTCCAAATAAAGGAACTGTAAAAATAGATGAAATACCCGAAAATAACAAAACTATTCTTATATATTCCAGAGAAGGTTCATTATTATGGAAACCACAGATAGAAAAAAATTCGATACCTTCTAGAGAGATGGCTGTTGTTGTAACAGATAGACCAGCATATAAAGCAGGCGAAACGGTTAATTTCAGAGTTTTTTTAAGAAAGGTGGAACCCAATGGTTATTCTATTATTGATGTAGAAGATGTTGATATTGAAATTTTAGATCCAATGTACAGAGTTGTCGAAAACTTTAATTTAAAACCTGATGAATACGGATCAGTTAATGGAGAATTTAAAACGAATTCATTTATAACCAGAGGTTCTTATAGAATAAGAGTTATATGGAATGAACAGGACTACTATCATTATTTTCAAATAGCAGATTATAAGAAAC
>CAZGZM010000024.1:0-15883 GCA_964529955.1 uncultured Thermotogaceae bacterium | reverse complement strand
GGTCAACATTATCAAGACCGATGCCTGCTCTTCCGATTACTTTTAGATCTTTTCCAGCTTCAATTATATCTTTTTTCACTTTAGTAGCGCTTCTTACTACTAGAAAATTTACTCCATCAAGTTTATTTTTCAATTCATCTTTATCATAATGCTCAGCTGTGATTTCAAACAAACCAGAGTTTTCCAATATGTCCATAGCTTCTTTTGCTAGAGGATCATTTGCATGGAGTCTAAATTTTGCCATTATACATTCTCCTCTGCAAATACTTCCTCAGCAGCTTTTATACCAGAACCAAATTCGAGGTTATATCCGAAATGCTTTAGTGCCATTTCTAAACCAGAAATAGCAATGATTGTATCGAATTTTGACATGTAACCTAAATGTGCTACTCTAATTATTTTCCCTTTCATAGATCCCTGACCACCGGCAATAACTATTCCATATTCGTCTCTAAGGAAAGAAACTAATTTAGCTCCATCTACACACTCTGGAACCTTTACAGATGTCAAAGGATTTCCTGGTCTTTCAGAAAATAGTTCAAGTCCTAAAGCCTTAACAGCTTTTCTTGTAGCTTTAGCTAAAATTCTATGTCTTTCCCAAACGTTTTCAATTCCTTCTTCCTTTAGCATTTTGGCAGCTTTTCTTTGCTGATAAATTAAATTAACTGCAGGCGTCCAGGGAGCAGGATTTTTTTGATAAGCTTTTACATCAAAATAGAATTTTGTTATGTTGGAATTTTCAGCTTTCTTTAACGCATCTTTACTGAAAGAAGCATAGGCTAAACCTGGAGGAAGCATAAAACCCTTTTGAGATCCTGCAACCACAACATCTATTCCCCAATCATCAGTTTTTAATGGTTCAGCTAACAATCCGCTTATTGCGTCTACAACAATCATTTTTCCCTTTTTCTTGACAATTTTTGCTATGTTTTCAACATCCATTACTGTTCCAGTTGATGTTTCACTAAGTTGAGTGAAAACAGTAGTTGCATCAGGATTATTCTCTAATGCTTCTTCAACTTCTTCGGCTGTAATATATTCTCCATATTCTTTTCTTATTATTACGGCGTCAACATTAAAAGCTTCACAAATTTCTTCCCATCTTTCTCCAAACTTACCAGCACTTAATATTATTACCTTTTCCCCTGTAGATAATAAATTTGAAGCAGCCATTTCCATTGCACCACTACCACTTGAAGAAAGCATAAACAATTCATTTTCAGTTTGAAAAGTATACTTTGTTAGGTCTATTGCTTCCTGCATAATTTTTTTAAATTGTGGTGTCCTGTGATGTATTGTTTCATTTGCTCCTTCAAGCAACAATTCCGTCGGAACCGGTGTAGGACCCGGCGCTAAAATATAATTCTTTCTAACCATTTTTGCCACTTATGTCACCCCTTTGTCTAGAACAAAATAATTCTTACCAATATATATACACTTGCAATTATACCTGTAATTATTACTTTTGGAAATGCATATTCTATATAATTAGAAAATGTTATTTTTCCTTCATCAGATTTCTTGCTTATTCCTGCAACAACTATATTTGCTGCTGCTCCTATCGAAGTGGTGTTGCCTCCAAAACAAGCTCCTAATATTAAAGCCCACCAGATCGTTTCAATTAACGAAGAATTATTCATAAATCCCAGAGCTGGATTTGTAATAAGAGATTGAATTAATGGAACCATTACCATTACCATTGGTACAGCGCTTAAAAAGCCAGATAAAAGAAGTGAAAACCATAAAACAAACATGATAAGGAAAACTGTATTTGGAAATAAGCTAACAAGCAAATTGACAAATTGGTCTATCATTCCAGCAGCTTGTAAACCATAAATTACTATGAACATACCGATAAAAAAGAATATTGTTTCCCATTCAATTTTTCTAAAAATAAATTCCATAGTCTCATTATTAACTAATAATATTAATAAAATTATTCCAGCAGATAAAAGAGAAACTAAAGCAGGATCAACTCCTAGATTTGGAGGCAAAATAAAACCTATAATTACTCCAACAAAAACTGTAAGAGATATTTTGAGTAATTTTTTATCATTTATTTCTGATTTAGGATCTGCTTTAATAAAATTTTTCATAATTTCTTCTTGTTCATTTGAAAGAATAAAATAATTTTTTTCTTTTTTTATAATTATGTAAAGGATAGTTCCAATAGTTATTAAAACAACAGGAAAAAGGTTTATTATAAAATCTACAAAACTCAATCCTGCAGCAAACCCCACAATCATATTTGGGGGATCCCCTATTAGAGTGGCTGTTCCACCAAGATTAGCTGAAAGAATAATAACAACTAAAAAAGGAAAGGGATTTTTATTAATTGCATCAGTTATTGCTAAAATAATAGGAACAAAAACCATAACTGTACTGACATTGTTTAAAAAAGCGGAGCAAAAAGCAACAATCAAACTAGTAATTATAAAAAGTGATTTCAAATTACCTTTACTTAATTTGATAACATATATAGCTACTATTTGAAAAAAACCAGATTTCTCAATAAATGGAATAAGAATCATCATTCCAATAAGTAGTCCAATGGTTTTAAAATCGACATAAGTGCTTAAGTCATCGAGAGTGATTAGTTTCATTCTTTCAGTTACTTCTGATGGGAAAAAATGCGAAAAAACTGCTGCTAAAAAGAGAACTATAGTACCTGCTGAAAAAGTTATTGCTGCTTTGTTCATTTTTTCTGAAATAATGAAATAATATATGATTCCCATAAGAGAAAGGATTATTATTCCAAAAAAAGTTGTCATTAATAAGCCCCCAAAAATATCTACCTTTAAAGATGTATAACTTTAAAAAAATAATATAACTGGCTTTATTAAGCTCTGTTTCATTATAGTATATTTTTCAATATTTATGAATATAGGTTAAAATGTATATGAAAGAAAAATAGACTATGGAGGTGTTTTTTTTGAGAATTGAAATGTTTTCTCACAATGCTAAAAGAATGAAGTCAAGTATTATCAGAGAATTATTAAAAAATACTATGCAACCAGGCATGGTTTCATTCGGAGGAGGGGCTCCAGATCCCGAAACTTTTCCATCAAGGGAGCTTGCAGATATTGCTCAAGAGGTTATAAAAGAAGAATATAAAACTTGTTTGCAATATGGAACCACTGAAGGAGACAAACTTTTAAGAGAAGAATATCTAAATCTTTTAAAGGAGCACGATAATATTAAAGGATTGGGTTTAGAAAACATTATGATTGTTGCAGGTTCTCAAAGTTCTCTGGATTTAATTTCGAAGGTTTTTTTAGATCACGATAGTATATATTTCATCTCAAAGCCTGCTTACCTTGGAGCTGCTTCAGCATTTTCAATCTTCTCAAGAAATAATGAAGATTTATCTCTCAAAGAAGATGGAGTGGATTTGGATACTTTGGAAAAAAGATTAGAAGAAATCAAAAAAAAGGGCGAATTATTAAAGGTAAAATTTATTTATGTTGTCCCAAATTTTCATAATCCAGCAGGTGTAACACTTTCATTAGAAAAAAGAAAAAGATTACTCAGTATATGTGAAAAATACGACATATTGATTGTTGAAGATGATCCATATGGATCATTAAGATATAATGGAGACCCTATTCCATCTTTGTTTGAATTAGGATCATACAACAGGGTATTATTGTTGAAAACCTTTAGTAAAGTGCTTTCCCCAGGAATGAGGTTGGGATTTATTATTGGAAGAGAAGATGTGGTGCACTCCCTTGTAAGAGCAAAGCAATCAACAGACCTTTGTACCTCTTCTCTTACGCAAAGAATTGCCGCAAGGTATTTACAGAAACATGATATTTATTCGTCAATTAATAATACTATTAAAGTTTATAGAAGGAAAAAAGATATAATGCTTGAAGAATTAGCAGAACAGTTCAAAGACCTTCCTATGCAATGGACAAAACCAGAGGGAGGATTATTTATCTGGGCAACTCTTCCAGAAGAATTTGATACTCATGAAATGTTAGATATAGCTTTAAAGCATGGAGTTATTTATATTCCTGGAGACGCTTTTTCCATAAATGATGGTTGTAACAATAGTATGAGATTATCATTCTGTTTACCTCCCGAGGATGATATAGTCGAAGGAGTAAAAAGACTTAGAAAAACTGTCTTAGAATATGGTCACGAGAAGGGATTATTGTAGGAATGTCTTTTATTCTTGTAATTAATCCAGGGTCGACTTCTTCAAAAGTAGCTATCTATGAGAATAAAAAAGAAAAATTTAAAGAAAGTCTAAATCATAAAATTTTTCCTGACACTTCCGTTGAAGAAGAAGTTGAAATTAGAAAAAGAGATATTAAGAATTTTATTAGGCAAAAGGGTTTTACTCTTGAAAATTTTGATGGAATTGCTTGTAGAGGTGGTATATTGCCCCCTATGAAAGGGGGCACCTACTCTGTAAATATTGAAATGGTGAACTTTCTTTTGTATAAATCTAAGGTTTCTCATCCTTCGAATTTAGCTGCTCCTGTAGGCTATTATATTTCTGAAGGTGAAATTCCAGTATTTATTACTGATCCCATTTCCACAGATGAATTTTGGGAATTATCCAGATTATCGGGATTATCTCAAATTCCAAGAATTAGCTTACTTCATGCTTTGAATATGAAAGCAGTTGCAAGAAAAACAAATGAAATTCTAGGCAAAAAGCAAGGAAATTATGTCGTTGCTCATTTAGGAGGAGGTTTTTCAATCGGTTTAATGATTAATAATAAAATAGTGGATGTAAATAACGCTATTGACGAAGGACCTTTCAGTCCTAATAGAACAGGCTCTTTACCAGTTTTTGATGTTGCAAAAAAAGCATTCTCCAGAAAATATTCAAAAAAAGAAATAAAAAATAGATATACTAAGGCTGGTGGTTTATTGGCTTATACTGGAGAGGACAACGTCGAGATTTTATTGAAGAAATACGAGAATAACCCAAAAGTGAAAATAATAATAGATGCAATGATCTACCAGATTGCAAAGGAAATAAGTGGAATGTGCGCAGTTGGTTCTGGAAATATTGATGGAATTATACTTACTGGAGGATTAGTAAATAGTGATTTCATAGTAAGTAAAATCAGCGAATATGTTTCGAATTATGGAAAGTTTTATTTATATCCTGGAGAAATGGAAATGGAAGCGCTTGCATTGGGAACACTTAGAGTTTTAAATGGTGAAGAAAAAGCTAAATCCTTTTATTTGGAGGGAATTTTAAGTGAAAAAACTTAAAGATCTTATAATTAAAGCAAAAGAAAGGAAAAATAAAATAGCAGTAGCTGTCGGAGAAGATTTGGAAGTATTAAAAGCTGTTAATAAATCAATAAAATTAGATCTCTGCTCATTTTCACTATTTGGAAATGAAAAGAAAACAAGAGAAATATGCGAAAAAATAGGATTTGATAAAGAAAATTATAAATCAATTGACTTTATAAATTGTAATAATGAAGAATGGGCAGTTCGGGAAGCAATTAAATCTGTAAGTGATAATAAATGCAATCTTCTTATGAAAGGACATGTTAAAACTGCTACATTACTAAAGGAATTTCTCAACGAAAAATATAATATGAGAACAAAAAATGTCATGAATCTTGTTAGTGTTTTTGAAATTCCTGATTTTGATAGATTAATTATATCTACTGATGCAGGTATGGTAATTTCTCCGACCTTAGAACAAAAAAAAGCTTCCATAAACAACTGTATTAAAGTAGCCGAATCTATTGGAATCGAGGAACCTAAGATTGCTATTTTAAGTGCGGTTGAAGTAGTAAACGAAAAAATGCCCGCAACACTTGACGCTGCTATTTTATCAAAGATGAATGATAGAAATCAGATTAAAGGAGCAATTGTTGACGGGCCCTTCGCTCTTGATAATGCAGTATCGGAAATTGCAGCAAATAATAAGGGAATAGTAAGTCCGGTTGCTGGAAAAGCAGATGTATTGATTATGCCTGATATACAGTCGGGAAATATCTTTTATAAAACTTTGGTATTTCTAGCAAAATCAAAGGTTGCAAGCTCAATAGTAGGAGGGAAAAAACCAATAATTCTTACTTCCAGAGCTGATAATGAAGAATCGAAATTACTTTCAATAGCTTTAAACATATTAATTGCCGGGAGCTGTGATAATGTATAGAATTTTAGTAATAAATCCAGGATCAACTTCAACTAAAATTGCTATTTATGAAAATGATGAATTAAAAAACGAAATGACTTTAAGGCATTCATCAGAAGAAATTAATAAATTTGATTCTCTTTACAATCAAAAAGATTTTAGAAAGGGTATTATCAGTGATTTTTTGGATAATAATAGATTAAGAATTTCTGATTTTCACGGAATAATAGGAAGAGGAGGCCTTTTAAAACCTATTAAAAGTGGAACATATGAAGTGAACGAAAAAATGATTAATGATTTAAAAGAAGCTAAATATGGCGAACACGCATCTAATCTTGGAGCTATTTTAGCTAAAGAATTATCAAAAGGTGTGAATAAGGAAATTCCTTGTTTTATAGCAGATCCAGTTGTAGTTGATGAAATGAATGAATTGGCAAGACTATCAGGTCATCCTGATTTTGAAAGAAAGTCAATTTTCCATGCCCTTAATCAAAAAGCGGTTGCACGACAAACATCTGAAAAGATAGGTAAAAAATATGAAGATATAAATCTTATAGTCGCTCACATGGGTGGGGGGATATCTATAGGAGCTCACTGCAAAGGAAAAATAATTGATGTAAACAATGCCCTTAATGGCGAAGGCCCCTATTCTCCAGAAAGAAGTGGAACACTTCCTCTAACAGGTCTAATAAATTTATGTTATGACGATAACTACAATTTTCAAATTATTAAGAAAATGATCAAAGGCAAAGGAGGATTATTCTCATATACTGGTACTAACAGCGGAATGGAAATCCAACAAAAGATAAAAAATGGAAATAAAGAATATGAAAAATATTATCTCGGTTTAGGTTATCAAATTGTTAAATGGATTGGACAAATGGCCGCAGTATTAAAGGGTGAAGTTGAAAGAATTATTTTTACCGGGGGCCTGGCCTATGACGATGAAATTCTATTGCCTTTTATGATCGAAAAAGTTTCTTATATAGCTCCAATTGAAATAGTTCCTGGTGGTGATGAAGAAAAAGCTTTAGCTTTAGCAGCTTTAAGAGTATTAACAGATGAGGAAAGATCAGAAAATTATGTTTAAAGTAGAAGAAAGTAAAAGAATTTCAATTTTCATAGGAATGTTTGGAAGTGGAAAAACTGAAATTGCATTGAATTATGCGATTAAGTTAAAAGAAAAATATAATAAGGTTGCTATTGAAGATATAGATGTTATAAGCCCATATTTCAGAACAAGAGATTTAAAAAACAAATTCGAGGACATGGGTATTGAGATCATTACACCTGAAGGAAAATTAATGCATGCAGATCTACCAATTATTTCTCCAAAAATTAAAGGATTCATAAGCAAAGAAGATTATAGAATTGTAATTGATTGTGGAGGAAACGATGATGGAGCAGTTGTATTAGGATCTCTTTATTCATCATTAAAAAACTATAAATATGATGTTTTTTTTGTAATAAACCCATATAGACCCTTTACCGATACTGTAGAAAAAACAATTGATCATATAGAAAGGTTGGAAAAAACTTCTAGACAAAGGGTTTCATATTTGGTTAATAATGCAAATATTGGACATTTATCTGAAATAAAAAACATAGTGTATGGTGAAGGTTTTATAGAAAAAATCAGTAAAGATTTGAATATACCCGTATCTATGACAGTTATAAAAGAGGGTATGAATATACAAAAGACAAAATATCCTCGATTTGAAATTAAAAAATTCTTAAAAACTCCTTGGGAGGTATAATATGGTAAAAAATTACGTAATAATTGACCAGGAAAGATGCAAGGGCTGTGGCCTCTGTATAAATGCCTGCCCCAAAAATACGCTTGGTTTTTCTAAGGCATTCAATTCCAAAGGATATCATCCTGCAGAACAGTATAGCCCACAGAATTGTATCGGTTGCGGCTTTTGTTATCGAATGTGTCCAGATACAGCAATAACTGTTATAAGAGAAAAGGAAGAGGAGGTGAAATAATGGCTGAAAAAATAATGGTTAAGGGAAATGAAGCTATGGGAGAAGCTGCTGTTAGAGCAGGTTGCAGACTATATTTTGGTTATCCTATCACTCCTCAATCAGAATTTACTGAATATATGGCTAGAAGATTACCTGAGGTTGAAGGTACTTTTTTGCAGTCAGAAAGCGAAGTATCAGCTGTTAATATGATGTATGGTGCAGCAGCAACTGGAACAAGGGTTATGACTTCAACCTCCAGTCCAGGATTCAGTTTAATGCAGGAAGGTGTTTCATATATCGCTGGAGCAGAACTGCCTTGTGTTTTTGTAAATGTTGTCAGAGGTGGCCCTGGTTTAGGTGATATTCAACCAGCTCAAAGTGATTATTTTCAATCTACTAAAGGCGGCGGACATGGAGATTATCATATGATTGTTTTAGCTCCAGGAACAATTCAGGAAGCTGTAGACTTAGTAAAAAAGGGTTTTGATCTAGCGGATAAATATAGAAATCCTGTCATGATTTTAACTGATGGAATGCTTGGTCAAATGATGGAACCTGTTGAATTCCCAGACTTTGTTGATCTAAACAATTTAGCAAATCATGAAAATTGGGCTTTGAAAAAAACCGAAGATAATCATACAAGAATTGTAAGAGCATTTAATATTGATCCAGTTGAACTTGAAAAATTAAATAAAGAATATCAGAAGAAATATAGAAAAATTGAAGAAAATGAAGTGTCTTATAAAGAGTATTTCATGGATGATGCAGAATACATGTTTGTTGGTTATGGTACGATTGGAAGAATTCTAATTAGTGTAATAAAAGAAGCGAGAGAACAGGGAATTAAAATAGGGTTGTTCAGACCCATTTCTCTCTGGCCATTTCCATACAAAGAACTTAAAAAAGCATCTGAAGGGAAAAAAGCAATAATAGATGTTGAAATGTCTGAGGGACAGATGATTGAAGATGTTAAATTATCCATTGAAGATAGTTCAAGAATTCATTTTTATGGAAGAAGTGGAGGTATCATCCCTGAACCAGGAGAAATATTAGAGGTAATGAAGAAAATTATTGGTGGTGATAGAAATGTCTAAAACTGTATTGTTTAAAAGACCTGACTCCCTTACTGATAGAGAATTAACATACTGTCCGGGTTGTCATCACGGAATTGTGCATAGAATAATTGCTGAAGTAATAGATGAATTAGGAGTAAGAGATATAACTGTAAATATCGCTCCTGTTGGATGTTCTGTTTTTGCAAATGATTTTTTCGATACTCATGGAGTTGGTGCAGCGCATGGTAGAGCTCCAGCAGTTGCAACAGGAGTAAAAAGAGCAACTCCTGAAGCAGTGGTTTTTACATATCAGGGAGATGGTGATTTAGCAGCTATTGGAACAGCAGAAATAATTCATGCTGCAAATAGAGGTGAAAGAATTACTACAATTTTTATTAATAATGCAATATATGGAATGACTGGAGGACAAATGGCCCCAACTTCATTACTGGGTATGAAAACTACTACTTCTCCATATGGAAGGGATTCTAGAAGAGAAGGGTTTCCTCTTCACGTTTCTGAATTATTAAAGGAAACAGCAGGAATTGCCTATCTTGAAAGAGTTGCAGTAAGTTCACCCCAAGAAGTTATTAAAGCAAAAAAAGCAATCAAAAAAGCCTTTTTAGCTCAAATTAACGATATTGGATTTGGTATGGTTGAAGTACTTTCGACATGTCCTACAAACTGGGGGTTAGATCCAATTGAATCTATGAAGTATCTCAATGAAAATTTGAAAAAGGAATATCCAATCGGATTATTTATTGATAAAGTTGGTGATATTAAATGAGTGAACATAATTTGATCGCTTCAGGATTCGGTGGTCAGGGAGTTATGTTAATCGGACAGATTATTGCTACATCAGCAATGTTTGAAAACAAGCATTCTACATGGTTACCTTCATATGGTCCTGAAATGAGAGGTGGAACAGCAAACTGTACTGTAGTCGTTAGTGATGAAGAGATTGGTTCTCCTGTGACATCAAATCCAAATGAATTAATAATAATGAATATTCCTTCTTTATTAAAATTTGAACCGAAACTAAAGAAAAATGGATTTATGATTGTTAACACTTCTGTTGTTGACAGAAAAGCCAAAAGAGACGATATTGATATAACATATATTGATGCTAATAATATTGCTGAACAACTTGGAAATTTAAAAGTAGCAAATATGGTTGTTTTGGGTGCTTATATAGGCAAAACAAAATGTATTTCACTGGAAAGTGTTAAGAAAGCATTTAAAAAGAAGCTAACTGGTAAAAAGGCTAGACTAATAGATCTGAATATTAAAGCCGTTCAAAAGGGAATAGAATTTGTTAAATAAAGAAAGAACCCAAAAGGGTTCTTTCTTTATTAATTATTATTTAAAAATATAGTATAATTTTTTAGATCTGAAAATATTATTTTGAATGCTTTATTTTACTTTTTTTATGTTCATACATCCTGTGATCTGCTTTTATAATTAATTCATTTATTTCATATCCATCTTCTCCATAAGCAGAAATCCCATAGGAAGCACTAATGTTATAAATCTTTTTATTGTAGTTTATGGGTACTTCAATTTCTTTAACTAAGTTATCTAAATATTTTATCAAGTTTTGTTTTTCATAATTTATAAAAAAAGCAACAAATTCATCTCCACCTATTCTAGAAAAAAATACATTTTCATCAATGTGGTTAGCAAATAAATTACCTATATTTCTCAAAATCAAATCTCCAATTTCATGCCCAGAAGAATCGTTTATTATCTTAAATTCATCAAGATCGATGTACACAATTTGTAAACTTTTCAAAGCGGTATTTTCTATTACTTTTTTAATTCTGTTAATAAATGCTCTTCTATTTGGAAGACTCGTTAATGCATCATTGTAAGCATAGAATTCTAACTGATGCAATTGTTTTTTTACTTCCTTTTCTAAGCTTAATCTCTTTATTAATACTTCTATTTGTTGAGCAAAAATTAAGCCCATCTTTACAACTTCAGGTTTAAATTTTCTTACTTTAAAAGAATCAAGAAAAAAATATATTTTCTTTTTTTCCATTAAAATAGGTATCGAAATCATAGCTTTAATTTCTTTATAAGTGTGGCTTTCTTCTAATCTTTCAAGCCGTTCACTATCAATTACTTTATCCTTCTCATTTAAATCAATATCTTCCTTTATTTCAATTTTATCTGATTCATTATTTGCTAATTCATGAGGTTTAAATGTGAAATTCATCAGTATCTTTCTATTGTAATTATCTGTCATAGCCACAAAATGATACAAACTATCTTCCCTTTTTTCTAGAACACTTCCACCATCAATTTCAGGAATTGCTGAAACTGCATAATCGAGAATTTTTTGATAGGTATTTTCATTTAATTCAGAGGATAATACGTCTTGAATAGCTTTTGAAAGAAAATCATAAAAAACATTCAATCTATTTTTTTCATAAATTTCTTTTCTTTCAATAGAAATATTTCTTATAATAAGCAATACTTCATTCTGATCAATTCCTATTATCTTAATTTCATAATAAACTTCTTCATTAGCTTTATTTCTAATTTTTACTGTATAATTTATTTTTCTTTTTCTTTCTAAAGATAAATTTATTGATTTTTTTATATGGTTTTGATTTTCTTTAGAAAAAGAATGGTAAATACTATCCTTATATTTATTAATTTCTTTTTCAAAATTGTTATATGTAGCTATGTATATTTCTTCAGGCAAAGAGTCAACTATTCTTTTATACTTTGTCTCAGCTTTTTTTAAGGAAATTTGCTCTCTGAAAATCCCAAAAATGCCAACAATTCTATCATTCTCTTTAATAGGAAAAGCAATTATCTTTACTGGAATTTTTTCGCTAAATTTATTGATCCTTGTTGTTTCATATATATTTTTTTCTCCCTTGAAGGTTTTTTCAGATATTTTTTTTGCATCCTCGTAAATCTCCTTATCAGAGGAAAAGAGATCATCTATATATTTACCCTTTACTTCTTTAACAGAATATCCGAAAATTTCTGTAAAAGCTGGGTTGATATCAATTATTTTTTGTTTCGAATCGCATATAGCAATTCCATCATTAGTTAAATAGAATACTTCTTTATACATTTGATCAATATTCATAAATATTTACCTCATAAAATTATAACATTATAAAGAAATAATTTGAAAAAAAATAAATAAATAAAAGGTTAAAAAACAGCATTAAGAAACGATAGTATTAGTATGGGAATTTATTATTCTTCTCTTATAGCCCACCCGTTTCCATCAATGTCATTGAAATAAGCAAATTTACCCCAGGGAGTTACTTCTATTGGCGAGATACCGATTTCCCTCTCTTTAAATTCAATAGTTGCTTTTTCAATATCATCAACAGTCATAACCAAACCCTGAAGATGGCCTGGTATCATTTTATCAAACCAATCGACCAAAGATATGGTTGTCTCAGATTTATCAGATATACCAAGTTGAACCCACCTCTTATCCTTATCAAATGGAGTATCTACTAAAAGTTTGAAACCAAGCATATTAACATAAAACTCTATTGCTTTATCCTGATTTTTAACAGGTATTGAAATAACTTCGATTTTCTTTAGCATATTTTCACCTCCTATTTTAGATTATACAAATTAATCTTCCTATAAAAAATATATATTAGGACTTATTAAACCTTTATTTTTCTACTTAATAATAAAAATAACATGAAAAATATTGATGCGATAATAGAGAGTAAAAGAAATGAAATTAAAAACCCAAATGTACCCGCAAAAAAACCAAAAATTGGAAAAATCAATATCATCGAAAAACTGAACATCATACTCCCAACGGAAATAATTGTTGCTCTATATTTTGATGGAATTAAATTATTTACATATTTACTTCCTGCAACAAAAAGAATTGATTCTAAAACTGTGTTCACAACAAAAAAGGGGAGTTTAAAATCAAATATAGCTATACTCCAGATACTAATAACCATTGACAATGCAACAATAAATAATAACTTCAATCCTTTAATTTTTCTTTCAATTTTTGGGATAAAAAATGAAATTAAACCTGCTGCTAAAGATGCTATGGATAAAAATATACCTATTTCAAATTCATTCTTCCCATTTAATTTCCAAAAATTTTGAAGATAAAAAAATATACAGGTTGAAAAAGCAGAAAATGTTTGTACGAATAGTATTAAAAATGCAACTGATTTTTCTTTAAATATAAATTTTATACTGTTCATTATCTGATTAAAAAATTTATTAATAATCTTTTTATCTTCTCTTTCTTTTTTATCAATCGGTGGTTCAGTAAAAGAAAAAGAAAAGGAAAAGACACAAAGAGTTATTCCAATACTTATCCAAAATGCAATATAATAGTTCGTTTTTCCAATATAGCCCCCAAGTAAAAAGGAAATAATTGAAGCAAACTGAAATAAAGCTTCAGATATTCCGCTAAATTTGATAAATTCATCCTTTTTGCCAATATATTTAAGTGAATCGTATATTAATGCTTCACCAGCGCCTGATTCAAGATTATATGAAAGTGCTGAAAATACAAATGAAAGTGCAAAAAAGAAAAAAGTATTTGAATATATTAAAAGAAGAAGACTGAATAGAGAAGTCATTCTTCCTAAAATTCTACTTGTTTTTCTTCCAAATAAATCTGCTATAGAACCTGTTGGAATTTCCATTGCAAAGGATGTTATATGAAAAATCGATTCAAGGAGTCCAATTTGCATCAGAGACATTCCTCTGTATGCAAGGTATATCATCCATAATCCATGTGTTAGATTAATGCTTGAAAAAAACGAGAATATATATCCTTTCTTTATATTATTTTTAATTTTTTGCTTTAATTTCATTAGAATCCCCCTTTAAAATAAAAAAAGCGCAGCTTACCGCTACGCTATATATAAATGACTTTTTAGGTTAGAGTTAACGGCATTTTCCCATGATAAATTCGGGGATTCCAATTATTGATCTTTCAAAATAATTTAAATAACTTATCACAAGTAATACCTCCTCTAAATGAATTATACTATTTTTAAGTAATATTTTTTATTTCAATCTATACAAAAATGTTAATGTTAAATCACTTAAAATTTTCTTCTTCAACTGCTTCTATTTCTTTTTTAGCATTAATTAAAAATTCTTTTCTTGAGAGTTCTATTCCTTCCCCAAAGTCGTAATTTAACCATCTGTTAACCATATCAATGGCTTCTTTGGAAGCCAATTTCCATCCTCCCATAGTTATAACATTTGCATTATTTATTACTTTACTCATCATAGCTGCATAACTTCCTTCAACTGCTACTGCATAAATACCTTTAAATTTATTCGCTACTATAGACATTCCGGCTCCTGTACCACAAATTAAAATTCCCTTTTCATACTCACCATTTTGAATTTTTTTAGCTAGTCTCGGAGCTACTTCATAAAAACCCATAAAATCATTCATATTTTGCATTCCTACATCTTCTACTTTATATCCTTCAGAAATCAAATATTCCTTTATCTCTTCTTTTAAAGGAAAACCTGATTTATCAGAACCAATAACAATCCTTTTTTCCATTCCTTTAATCCTCCTAAATATTTTCTTTTATACTTTTAAATAATTTCTCCCATTTTGAATTGTATTTATAAAAAACAGCTGGATTTCCAATAGGTGCTGCTACTTCGTAAATTCCCCCTTCATATTCCTTTCCATTCCAGAAATTAATCCATTTTCCAACAGGGAAATTTACTTTAATTTTTTCAGAACCTTCTTTTATAACTGGACATACTAGGATATCTTCTCCCAACATGTACTGATATTTATCATTCATAAATTTTGGTTCATTTTCGTTATTTAAAAAAGTGTGCCTTATTATAGGCAATCCTTTCTTTTGAGATTTTTTCGTAGTGTCTTTAATATAGGGTTGCAAAGCTACGAAAACATTAACAAATTTAGATAAATGCTCAATTGTTTCAGAATCAGAATCGAATTGCCAGTTAATTTCAGGAATATTACCTTCATGCGTTCTCATGTAAGAACTGAAGGCAGCCATTTCAGACCATCTCATAAATAATTCCTTAGATCTAACGTAATTTCCAAAGGGTTTATCAATAGTAGTGAATCCTCCTATATCCGAGTGACAAAGATTAAATCCACTGTACCCAAGAGAAATTGAAGCCGGAATTACTGATGCTAATCCATCATCCAAGGACCAATCCACCATCTGATCGCCATTCCATACCATCGTAGAATATTTAGTGGTACCTAGATAACCAGCTCTGGTGAAAAACATTATGTCACCAAGTTTTCCCTCTTCTTCTATAGCTTCTCTATTTAATTTAGTCCAATCAACAGGATAGATATTGTGATATTTTTTTGCTGAAATACCTGAGTGAAGAACTGCATCAGCAGGAAGATATTCCCCATAATCAGCCATCCACCCAGAAAAACCTATTCTTATCAAATTTTCTTTAATAATTTTTTTATACCAATCATAAGCTTTCTTATTAGTCAAATCAACAATAGCTGCTGGAAATGTTGTAACTATTACATGATAAATATCTCCATTAGCGTTTTTTACAAAGTATCCTTTTTCAGCACCCTCTTGGTAAATATCTCCTTCAGGAATTAAAAATGGATTAATATATCCCATAACTCTAACTCCTTCATTTTTTAATTCCCTGATTGTTTGAGGAAGATCAGGATACATTTCTTCAGAATATCTCCAATTCCAGAAAACCTGTTTTCCAAAATCAGTAATATTTTTTCCTGACC
>CAZGZM010000023.1:0-15995 GCA_964529955.1 uncultured Thermotogaceae bacterium | reverse complement strand
TAACTATGAAATTCACTTAAAAATTGTTAAACTCGAATATATTTTAATTTAATTATGTAGTGCTTTTCAATGAAAATCGCTATGAATATTTTTTCGTAACAAGAAAATTTAAATAGTTTTAGTATATAAAAGTTTGAGTCTATACGACTACTGTTATCAGTGCAGCGTAGTCTCCATTTTTTTCTCTCTATTCTGAAACAACTATTCTTTGTTCAATTTTATTCTTTATTAATACTTCTCTTTTTAACTATTTTAAAACTTCTAATAACCAGAATTTTAGAAGTTTATATCCTAAACCCCCAAGAATAATCCTGTCTGGTGCAAACAAATCAAATAAAACAGAAAGGGTGCTACTAAAATAAAAAACACTCTTCTTCAATACTCTTATTGCTTTTTCATCATTATCTATTGATAACTCAGAAATTTTCTTACAGCTTAAATTTCCTTTAAAATAATTCAAGAACATTTCTGAGGCAAGCGAAGAAATTCCTCCCCCGCTGCATAGACCTTCTACCGAACCTTTCTTTCTATATCAAAGCGGGACATCTTCCGATATCCTAATATGCCCTATTTCACCTGTTACCCCATTAAATCCTCTATATTTTTTCCCATCAATAATTATTCCTGCTCAATACCTGTACCAAGTATCAAAAAAAATAAGGTTTTTAAACCTCTTCCAACACCAATTAGAAACTTTGTATATGCTCTAGCTCTCGCATCGCGTTCTACATTAATGGAAACTTCAAAATATTCTTTAAATTCATCTTTAAAATTCCCTTTTCCCCAGGGAAGGTAAGTTGGATTGTATATTTCTCCCCTTTCATAATCCATAGGACAACCTACTGAAATACTTACCCTTTTTTATTGCCTAATTGTATTTCTGAACAACTGTTAAAACTTTTCCTTTAAATGATTCAAAACCTCTAGCTGCATCTGTTTTAAAATCAATTTTATCGATAATTTCATATTTTTCCTTTCCAATAACTATTTCAATTTTTGTTCCACTAATATCTATTCCTAAATACTTATCCATTTAGTAATAAATTATGCTTTATTTTCACTGCCAAGTAAACTAATTTTTTCTCGAACTACTGCTGAAACTTTTTCTCCTGCTTTTGAAAGTATACTTACTGCTGCT
Source organism: uncultured Thermotogaceae bacterium (assembly GCA_964529955.1). Classification (GTDB taxonomy): domain Bacteria; phylum Thermotogota; class Thermotogae; order Petrotogales; family Kosmotogaceae; genus JASGMR01. The sequence goes on along the minus strand of CAZGZM010000023.1, from coordinate 14,857 downwards.
CTTTTAAATGGTACTTTTTCACATTCTTCCTTTATTCCATCTGCATAAGTAGTTTTGAGTTTAGTCCCTATATTTACTTTTGCAAATCCATATGAACCCAAAACTCTTAAATCTTCGTTTTTTACACCACTTGATCCATGAAGAACAAGAGGAATGGATACAACATTATTAATTTCTCTGGCTCTATCAAGTTGAAGATTTGCTTCCTGCTTTTGCATTGCATGACACGTTCCTACAGCTACTGCAAGAGCATCAACCTCTGATCTCTCAGCAAAATTCTTTGCCCATTCAGGTTCAGTTAATACTTCTGGATGAAGATCTTTTCCTTCTTCAGACTTTCCTACTCTTCCAATTTCAGCTTCTACAGATACACCAACAGCATGAGCAACATTTACAACTGTAATAGTATTTTTTAAGTTTTCTTCTACCGGTAGAATAGATCCATCATACATAACAGATGTAAAACCAATTTTTATTGCTTTATATATAGAATCCATCTCATCAGCATGATCTAAATGACACACAACAGGTACCTTTGCTCTTTTAGCTAGAGCATTAACAGTTTCATAAGCTAAATCATATCCTAAATGTTTAATACAACTTCCTGATGCCATCAAAATAATCGGAGAATTTAATTCCTCTGCTCCTCTAACCATTGCCTTTGCGTCTTCATAAGTGTAAAAGTTGAATCCAGGAACAGAATAACCCTTTTCAAAGGCATCCTTTAAAACCTCTCTTAAATTATATAAAGCCATTAAAAATTCCTCCCTTATAAAATTTTTCTAAAATTTTTAAATATTTATTTGTATTCTTTTTTTCAGGTAAAACAATCGAAAACTCCATTTTGTTTATTAGTTTTAACTTAGTCTCTTTATCTTTATTTCCTAATATAGCCGCCATAATTGCTCCTAAGGCTGTTATTTCCTTTTCATTAAAAATCTTTACAGGTTTTTCCATTGCATCTGATAACATTTTTATTAGAAGATTATTTTCAGAACATCTTCCACCGCAAAAAAAATCTCCTTTCCCACCATACATTTGTAGTTTTTTCACTATCAACCTGCTCATATAAACTAAATATAAATATAAATTAAAAATCAAATCTTTGCCTTCTGTATTAAGAGGTAAAGAAGATAAATTAATTCCAGATATTTTATCTCCAAAAAGAGGATCCGCATTTACTGCAATTTCAAATATTCTTTTTTTATCCTCATTATTAATTTGAGAGTTAATAAGATTATAATCATAACACCCGATAAGATTTGTAGCCCATTCAAGCAACTTACCAAAATATCTTATTGAACTTTCAATATAATATTCTTTTGGTTTAAAAGCTACTCCTAAAGTGCCTTTTGGCTTCATAAAAGGCTCATTCAGGTGCAACTCGCTTTCTTTTTCTTCAATTACAGCTGCTACAACCGAAGATGATCCCATTGATTGGTAAATAAAATTTCCCATTTCATTTAACTGTTTTACAGCGAATAAACCCGTTATATGATCGTGGCCCGAAAGAAAATATCTCAAACCATTCTTATCCTCAGAAATTATACTACCCGTATATTTTAGATCTCCTAGCTTTTCCTTTGGAATATTAAAAATGTTTAAAATCGGTTCATGCCATTCTCTTTTATGAATATCAAACATATAAGTTCTGCAAGCTTGTGAATAATCCCAAATTGCTTTTTTTGTAAAAATGTATGGAAAAACCGAAGATATAGGAAGCCAATAATCTTCATCATTAATTTTAAGGTTTTCTTTCATCCATAAAATTTTGAATAGTGAATAAATATAATTGAATCTTACTCCAGATATGGAATAATCAATATTCTCCTTTATCTTTTCTTCGTTTTTATTCACTATTTTTTCAGTGCATCTATCGTACCAGAGAATAGGATCATGGAGTATTTTCCCTTTTTTTACTGGAACTATCGATTCTCCTATACTAGAAAATGAAATTCCTAATATTTTATAATTAGATGATATATCATCTATGAATTTTCTCAGGCTCTTTTCAAGAAAAAATAAATCAATGTATTCTACACCATCTTTAATATATTTTTTTGTTTTAAAATTCTTAATCACTTCAATTCTTCCGCTTAAATCGACACTGACAACCTTACTGTTAGTAGTTCCTATATCAAAACCTAAATATAACGCATTCATTTAATAACCTCAACGTCCGTCTCATCTAACATTTTAATGTACTCATCGTATGAAAACATTCCCGAACCATAATTCAAACTGTTTGCAGCACCACAGGCATTAGCTTTTTTTAACGCTTCATTTATATCTACCTTTTTATCCAATCCATCTATCAATCCAGCAAAAAAAGAATCTCCGCTCCCTACAGAAAAATAATCATATATTTTTTTTGAATAAGTTTTATACAAACTATCAGCATTAAATGTTAATGAACCCTTTTCTCCTAAAGTTATAATAAGTGTTTTGACTCTGTATTTGTTTTTAAATCTGTATACTTCATTATAATTTGAACTATCAATTCCAAAAGCAATTTTTAATTCATCGGAGTTTATTTTTAAAATATCAGGTTCCAATTTAACAATTTCATTTAGCCATTCTCCAGCAATATCAACAGCTAAGTTGCATTTGTATCTAAATCTATTAATCATATTCTTTAAATCTGATCCTGTAAAACCTCTTGCAGCACTTCCAGAAATAATTAATCTTGTATCTTTCTCAATTATTGTCTCAACAAAATCTTTCAAGCCCTCTACTTCTTCAGTACTCATTAAAGGTCCTGGTTCATTTATAACTTTCATTTTTTTCTCATATTCATAAACAATAGCTGTATTAATTCGATTATCACCATCAATCCAAAAGTTTTCAACATCGAAGCATTCTTTTTTACAGTAATCTTCGATAATGCGTCCTACATTTCCACCAAGAACATTTATACACCTAAAATTTATACTTTTAAATATATACTTGAGCACTCTCGCAATGTTTAAACCTTTTCCATCAACTAATCTAATTACTTTATCTCCTCTAATAACATCTGGTATTTTCGGTTTATTTTTTAGAATAATCCAATGATCATAGCAGGGATTCAAATTTAGAATTATATTTTTAATTGTCTTCTTCCTCCTTAGATTATCTGAAATATTCATATACAAACTTTATAGTGTTTTCATCAATAATCAAACAATCGTAAAAATCCCTCTTTATAAGACCAATAATACTATACACTTTATGATGTCCTCCAGCTGCTTCTACTTTATTTGTATTTTCAAAAACAATTCTAAAGTAAGTTTATATTAAATTTATTTTCCAAGAAACTAATGCTCCTCTAAAATTTCATGTTTTGTAGAAAAGACACCCGGCAAAACATTTGAAATAGCATAGCGTTCAACAGTTCCTTCGCCTTTTCTCCAAAAAAGTAACTTGAAAAAGAATATGCTAAAAATAACGCCATTGGCAGTAGTAAAAATTTAGAACCTACACCAACTATTATACTGATTATATAATAGTTTCCAAAATCCGTGCTTGTAATTTTTCAAATTATTGCTTTGCATTATGAACCATTCGATTAAATAATAATGGGCAACAAAATCAAGATATTTTTTTGAAACCATAATTATTGAGATCATAGTAATTTCCTCCCCAATAACAATAAATATTTCTCTTTTAGTTTCGTAAGTAACTAATTTTTTAGATAAAAAATATATTGGTTATTTAAATATCATCATTTTGAAATAAAGACGATTAGTAACACTTTAAGATAATTATGGAAGATTATTTTAAAAATTCTTATTTTCTTTAAAAGTTTAGTTTTTCTCATAATAATTCAATTTTTATTTTATAAAACACCCTTTTGAAAAAAAGGATGGCTTTGCGTAAACCATCCTAATAAGTGTAAGGAGCTATTCTTTCTTATCTGGCAACCATTGGGGGAATGTATGAAAAAACAATGTATTTTGAATTTCCATCCATTTATGTTTGCCTTAACAACATCATTATATAACATATTTCATAATGTTTGTTTTATAAACGTTAGAAATCTATTACATTTATGATAACTCCAGTTTGAAATACAAACATTTTTTGATATAATAAATCGAGGTGATAAAGATGGGCTTTGGAAATAATTTAAAAAGAATAAGAAAAAACAAAAATTTTACTCAACAACAATTATCTGAAATATTAAAAATACCAAGAACTACTATAACAATGTGGGAAACTGAAAGACACGAACCAAACAATACAGAAATTATTGTTAAATTATCGAACATACTCGAATGTACTCCAAATGACTTAATAGGTTATAAAAAGTATTTTCCAAAAATTGCTTCCAAAATTGAAAATCAAGATTTAATTCCTATACTTGGAAGAGTAGCTGCAGGTTCTGGAGTTATTTGCGAAGAAGATATTATTGATTATATTAAGTTACCATCATCTATATCAATTGATTTTTGTCTTCAAATTGCAGGAGATTCAATGGAGCCTACCCTAAATAACGGTGATATAATAGGAATAAAAAAACAATCATTTGCTTCTAATAATTCAATTTCTGTAGTTAGAATAAAAGATAACGAAGGAGTTGTAAAAAGATTCAATAAAACTCCAAGCGGAGTAGTACTATCTTCTGATAATTCAAGATATTCCCCAATAATTATTAGTCCTGACGAATGGGAAACCGAATGTGGAATTGTAGGAATAGTAATGGGAAGATGGCAAATCTTTTAAATCTTTTTTTAAAAATGACTGTAAAATTCTTCTATTCTATTATTATTTTGAATCTTTTTTGAAGATGCTACTTCTTAAAATCGGAAATAATAATTATAGAATTTTTCTCAATTAATCTTTTTCTTAAATTATCTTATAAATATACCCATAATTTCAAATTCATTATTTTTATTTAAACCCTTTATATCTTAGTTTCTCATGATCGAAACTTCAATTTATTAGTTGATTATTTTTCAGAAGTATTTACAAATTCTCGTTGTTTTTTAGGTTTTTTAATAGAGAATGATGTTTTTTACCCACTAAATGTATGATATCTAGATTTTCTAATTATAAAATTATTCAAAATATGACAAATCTGCTTATTCTTGTGAAAAGATAAAAATTTTAATGAATCTTCTATTTCTTTATCAAAATTTACTTACTTTAGCTGTTACTGAAAAATCACTTTTCTATCACACCGTATATGCTGCTGTAATCATATTATAATAATATATATAACCATTATATTTATACTGTATCAGCGTTTCTGTGTGACAGTAAATACACCTCTATAAGAAAAAGATATAAAATATAAAAACAATTATTTTACATTATATATTGCGAGACACTAAAAAATGACACAGCAACACATCTATTATTATTTCTGTAATGTCTATTTATAGATAAATATAGAAACGTTAACTAGCATTTTCCCTGTGACAATTAGGGGCACTGGCGCTATTTCAGTAACATTTTATATTGAATATTTTTTAAATAAACCCAATATAAACAGCAATATACCTATATACATAAACAATTCGACCAATTCAATCACTAAATAATAGTCGAACAGTTTTTAACCATTTGACTAAAAATAGAGAAACAATGGAAAAGTGGAATTAACTGTTTTATCTTCTGAAGTTTATTCTCCAGAAAACATTATAAATATTAACGGAACAAATTTCAAAATAAATAATATATCTAAGAGTGGATGATTAATTTCACTGGTTTCTGTAAATGAAGAAGCGACATATAAACCTTTTTTAAGCATTGGAAATAAATCCCCTGCATTCATGACGCAGGATCTTTTAAGAAACAATATCAAGCTTCCAGAAGATATAATCACTGTTTTAATACTAAGTCCTGATCTCATAAATAATTATGAAAATTCAGATTGTAACTGTAGTGAATTTGGCAATGATAATTTAAGATTAGGAGAAATAATAGAGCTTCCAGAAAAATGGAGTGCTTTTAAGTCAGAAAAAAACAGAATAATTTGGTTATTGAGTAGTGATGAGTATACAGAAAACTGCTTCGAAGAAAGAAAAAATGTATTTGTTATTCAGGATTAAGAAATATTAAATATATACGGTTATAAAAATGCTGAAAGAGTATTTGTGATTGATTCCTCAGGTATTATAAAAGCAACAGATGAAGATTAGTTCGATGAAAAATCAATGTTCACAGATCATCCACAAGCAGGACAGCTAATGCTGTGTACAGAAGATATAAAAATATTATTATTGGAATTGTATAAATAGGTCCTTAATTATTAAGAGAAAAAATCGAAGAGTCTAAAATGCTCTTCGATTTTCTTTTTCTTGCAATTTTGCTTTTTAGTTCAGTCATAGTATTTTTATAAATATTGTATTCTAAAACCGCTATAAAATCTCCATTGAATAGTTTATTATCAAAAAACGTTAACAAATATCCCTGATAAAGTTAAAAAACAAACAATAAATTCAATACAAAACATTTCAAAACATATATAAAATATAAGTTGAAAATATATAAGTTGATTTTAATTACTAATTTGTGAATATGGATATGCAATATATATGGTTTGTAAAAAAAACAAAAATTATTAATTACCCGATATTATTTCTCGAAATTGTTAACAATGCGTATTTTAAAAATTTGTATTTGTAATTATTATAAACAACAGAATGTAAATTTAATAATCTAGATAAAGTTCGTAATCTTAATTTTCTTAATTATTACTAAAAATCATTTTTGATGATTAACCGTTATTAACAGTTATTATTTTAGATTATAAACAATTTACTCTATATTTCTAGCTTATACTCTTTTTTTCTTTTTTAAAATTTGAAAATTATAATGTTATTATAGTTTATAGTATGTAAATAGTTTATAAAAATAATTATATATTTACCTTTATTGTAAGCTTTTATTACAGTAACAAAAGAAGAGAGGCTTTTTTTATAAAATATTTTTAATGCAAATTCATTTATAAGCACTAAAAATATTAATTTTCATAAGGTATTTGAAATAAGCGACTCGATAAAAGAAGGATTTATTTAAAATTGCGGAGAGGCGGGCGGGCAAAAAAACATAGTATTGCAGTTTCCCCTTCTAATCTCCAGTATATCTTTTTTAGGTTGGGTATACCGGAGTTTTTTTAAAGCGAAGATTATTTTAATTATAATGTAAATCAAACTATGTGATTTTATTACAAAATGTACTACCTCATTTGACACAGGGGATAGTTCATATCCCCTGCCTTTTTTTATTTAGGTTGGACAATAAAATTTTTTAATAAATATAACCTATATATAGAAATGACCTGAATTCGGGAATATCCCGAATAAAAAACAAGGGGAGATGATAAAAGTGAAATTGTTTCTTATTTTTATCTTTATTTTTTTAATTGCATTTTTTTCATTTGGAACGAATACTAAACTTACAACCTGTATAACCTGTAATGAATGTTATGCAATCGATTGTTCTAGATTGGATATTGCAAAAGAGAAAGTGAGTTCTGAAAAAGCAATCTTTATTTGTTTTGACAGTTTATTAAAAGAATACAGATCTTACGATATATCTGATCTAAAAAATATTTCTGAAATTGATCTTGACAACTGCATAATAGCTTCTTGCTGTTCATATATTGTGAAATAGCATTTGCTTAATGTAAAAGAATTAAAGGTTTAATAAACTGTATCTTGGTACTGAAAACAAGATCGCCTTTGGGAGATATATATCTCCCTTTTTTTATTATAAATCCTTTTTAAATAGGCTTTAAATTTTTTCGAAATAAAACATATAAATTTATACATTGATTTAGAGTATAATCTATTATCAAAAACGGAGTTTTAAATGTGGAATATATTAGAAAATACGGTCATTCTCCATATAAATTTATTGTAATTCATGGAGGTCCTGGTGCAACAGGTTCCATGGCTCCTGTTGCTCAGGAGCTATCAAAATATTGTGGAGTGTTAGAACCGTTTCAATCAAAGGACTCGATTAATGGACAGATAAATGAATTTAAAAAGCAAATTTTTTTGAATTCAACCTTGCCAGTTACATTAATAGGTCATTCCTGGGGAGCCTGGATCAGTTTTATTTTTACAGCGAACTTTCCAGAGATAGTTAAAAAATTGATATTAATAAATAGTGGATGTTTTGAAGATAAATACATTTCCCAAATGACCGAAAAAAGAAAGACTCTCGTATCTTTATAAAAAGTTAATGGAAAATTATGATAAAAACAAATCAAATATTCTTTATGAATGAATTTGGAAAATTAATGGATAAAGCCGATTCCTATTGTCCCATAGGTCATAAAAACGAAACAATTGATTTTCAACCTGTAGTCTTTAAAAATTGTATGAGTGAAATAAATGAAATAAGATCTTCAGGAAATTTATTAAAATTGGGACGATCTATAAATTGTCCAGTAATTGCTATTCACGGAGAAGATGATCCTCATCCATTTTTAGGTATAAAGGATTTTTTATCCAATACTATCAGTAATTTTGATTTCTTACTTCTCAAAAAATGTGGCCATACACCCTGGTATGAGAAATATGCAAATGATGATTTTTATATTATTCTTGAAGGAAATTTATAGTTAAAAATATATTTATTAGGAGGAGTGTTCATGAATGTTATTGCAATATTAGGAAGTCCAAGAAAAAATGGTTATACAGCAGCGTTGATGAATGAATACATCAAAGGATTAAAGGATAAAATAAAAGATATAGCTGTCAAAGAGGTCTTTTTGTACAAACAAAAAATCAAACCCTGCAAAGCTTGCAACTGGTGTAAAAAGTTAGGAAAAGATAGCTGTAAAATAGATGATGATATGCAAAAAAATTATAAACGGGTAAAAAAGGCTGATATTATTATATTCGCTACTCCAATTTATTGGTTTAATATGTCTGCTCAGATGAAACTTTTTATTGACAGGCTTTATGCTTTTAATTTCAAAAAATTTCCTTCAGGAAAAAAACTTGTTCTATTAACTACATTTGGGGATAAAGATGAGAAAACATCTGGATCAATAAATGCGGTAAAAACTTTTAAATACATTGCAAATTTTCTTAAAATGGATTTTATTTTGTCCCTGGAAAAAAGTTCTGAAGTGTCCAAGGAAAAATGGAAGAAAGTGCTTAAAGAAGCTTATTTGATGGGAAAAAATATTGATATTTAAACTTTTGCTTTTTTGGCACAGCCTGATATAAAAACAGTTACTCCAAATTTATTGAAACATTTTATTTCAAATTCCTCCTGTTCGAAGGAATGTCTAAAATTTCTATTTAAATTACATCCATTTGATATAGTTTTCCAAGCGGGATTTACAAGATTAAACATATATTTGAGAGGAGTTTTTTCCGGTTCCACATGTTCAATAAAAATAACTTCTCCATCGTCTTTCAATACTCTTTTTACTTCTCTAAGTCCTACAGAAACATCTATAACGGAACAAAACACTAGAGTAAAAACAACCGTATCAAAAATTCTGTCAGGATAAGGAAGAGAAATCACATCTACATTTCTAGTCCTAATTTTATCTTTTTCACTTAAAACCTCAACTTTTTCCAGTAAAGATTTTTTTATTTCCCTATCTGTTAATTCAAGTGTTTTTACATTTTTAAAATTATAATATTTTAAATTAACACCAGTACCAGCTCCAATTTCAAGAACATTACCGTAAGCTCGAGGAATTAGTTTCTTTCTTTCTTTTTTTAATGCGCTTTCTTCAAATCCTTTCATGAAACCGTCATAGAAATTCATTATTTGCATCTCCTATCTATTTCTTTAATCCATGATACTATTTTTTATTCATATGACAAAATTCATATAATGAAATTTTTCAATTACTTTTATTATCAATTATTTCCTTGGAGTCCATTAGTTCTCTTAATTTAGAAATTTTTTCACTGTTTCCTAAAACCATAAGAGAAGATTTATTATCAACCTTTGTTGAAGCTGAAGGATTGAAAAGACTTCTACCATCTTTATAAATTGCTATTACAATAAGCCCAACCTTTTTAGGTATTCGAAGATCTGCTAAAGTTAAATTATCAGGAAAATATTCTGGAATATCTATTTGCTCAAATCTTATTTCTACTTCACCATCTCTATTTAATGAATCTAAAAAACCTATGATTTCTGGATTTAGTATAAGGTTTCTAATACGGTTTGCTCCAATTTCATCAAGAGGAATTGTTCGGTTTGCTCCAGCAAATTCCAGTTTTTTTGAATTTATCGGGTCATTCACAAGTGATATTATTTTAAGATTTTTATTTAAATTTCTTGCGGTAAGCACTACAAATACATTTTCAGAATCACTGCTTAAAGTTGATACGAGACCCTGAGCGCTTGAAATATTTGCTTCATTAAGTATTTCTTCACTTTCAGCATTGCCTGATAATATTGTTAAATATTCGCAGTCACCGTATAAAAGATTAATTAAATCAATTTTATTCTCGTTATTCTCTATGATTACTACACTTTTTTTATAATTCATAAGTTCCTTTACTACATTCAAGCCAAGATTTCCTCCACCGACGATAATATAATGTTCTTTTAACTTATTTAGATCTTTCAAGAGTTTTCGCCTCCTTAAATATCTATTCATACTACCTTCAACAAAAAAAGCAGTAATTTTTGAAAATGCATAAACAACCACAGTTAAACTTAATAAGATCAATATACTAGTAAAAATTTTTCCAGTATTAGAAAGATTATCAGGAGTACCATATCCTACTGTTGAAATAGTAATTATCGTCATAAAAAAGGAATCAAATAAATTCCATTTTTCAGTTATTAAATATCCTGAAGTCCCTATAAAAATTATTAATATAATTAAAATTACAGGAACAAGCATCCTTCTTTTTTCTTTGGTGATTAAAACACCTCCAACAAGAGTTTTGTTAATATAAATTTAACATAATTCTTTTTTGATAATTTGAACCTTTTTTGTCGTATATTGGTCATAATATCAGATAAAAATAGTTAAGTATAGCTATTTAGGTCTATAAAAATTATTATTAAATCTTTCAGAGCAAATATATATTTGTTCGTCTCAAACCTTACACCCCCCTTATGTAAGTTTATGCCAGGATTTTTAATAATCCTGGCCTTCTTTTTTTAGAGACCATTTATTAAAAAGCAATTGATAATATCACCCAGCTTATCTGGGAATTGGAACATCAAACCATGCCCAGCTTCTCTTATGTTGATTAACCAAGAATACGGAACCTGATTTGAAATTAGAAACGAATTTTCCGGGAGAACAACTACATCATCCGTCCCAGTGATGATTAGAATATTATTTTGAATATTTTTTAATCTGTCATATGAGCCTGCCCAATTTGAAATTGCTTCCTGTTGTTTTATTATATTCTCAGCAGCTTTGCTATCAGAATTTTTGGGAGCTTCTTCTATAGATTTTTTAAAATTCTGAACGTACAGCAAGTTTTCATTTATCCATTTTTCTGGAAAGAGAATTTTAATAAAATTATCTGGATTATTTTGAACATCTTCCAATAATTCAATTGTTTCCTGAGTTGGAGAAATAGCTTTCTCGCCTCCACAATCAGAAGCATATAATATAAGATCATCAACCTTTTCAGGATAGCCCAAGACTAATTCCTGTGCAATAAAAGATCCCATGGACCATCCAAGAACACTGACTTTCTCAAAATTTAAAGCTTCTATTAAACATGCAGTATCTTCAGCGAAAAGTTTTATAGAGAATTTCTTATCATCATAGGATGTATTTCCAATGCCTCTATTATCAAATATTATTACCTGAAAGTGATTTGCAAGATTTTTTATGAATTCAAGATCCCAGCTTTCCATTGTCGATGCATACCCCATAATCATCAATAACGGCTCTCCATCACCCAATGTTTTATAAGCAATTTCTATTCCATTTGCATTAACACATGAAGGTTGCTCAAAGTACATAATCCTTGAAACATCAGCAGTTTTTAATATTGTTTTTCCCAAAGTAAAAATGGAAAGAATTATAAATAACAGAAGAAAGATTTTTTTCATATCTCACGCCACCTTTTATTAGAATATTAAATTTTATCATTTATAAAGTAATATATATAATAATTTCTAATAAAAAGCGGTTTTATTTCATTAAATAAATATAAGCAGCATGAGACCATAAAAGGGGTTCGGCTATTTTTCCCCACTTATCTACCCATTTTTTATAAAAATCTGGTTTGAGTAAAAATTCAGGAGTTTGTTCAGGCAAATATCCATTAAACTGAAATTGTGATTCAACCCATTTTTTTATTTCGAAGTATCTTTTTTCATTTCCGACTTTTTTAAAATACTTACCTAAATAACATGACAGAAGAATCCAGCTTCCTCCTCCAAAGTAATTATCTTCAAGAAATCTTTTAGTGCCTCCTTCAAAGCACAAATCACAATAAATTTTTTCACATGTATTTTCAATTATTTCTTCTTCAGTATCCAAAATATCATAGAGAGAGACACTCCAAACCAGACTTCCATCAACGCCTGAATTACTTGATGACTTAATTAATCTTTTGTCCTTTGTTTGCTTTCTAATAATATAATCTAAGATATTTTTCCAGTTTGATTTACTTTTTAATAATTTTTCAGCTGATTTTAACCCTGCAGCAATTGAAAGCAATGTCGATGTATGTATGTCTTCTGAAGATTCTTCCCAGACATCATAACAGGGTAAATCCCATACTTTTTGAAGATATTCCGATATATACATGATCGCTTTTCTTTGTTCTTCATTTATATTTCCCTTTGAATACTTTTCATATGCCCAAAGAAAGGTTCCGTAACCATCGGTTTGTTCGTTAGTCCATTCCCCGGTATTGCTACTTCCCTCTACTGTATATCTTGTAGGAAGAAGATCTTCTAAATGAATATTTTCCTTTTTTTTCGATAAAATCTTTTCTATTTGATTTTTATTTTTTAAAATTATTTTAAAACCCCATTCAAAAAAACTTGAAGCAGATTCTCTTTCATTAACTAAGTTCATGGAATCAGCAATAAAAGCTCCATCTCTAAACCAGCAATATTTGTATTGGCTGAAATTTGGAGAAGCAATATACGCTCCAGAAGAAGCTTGATTCTGTTTTATTATTTCTACTGATTTGTTTATGTAATTCAAATTAAACTCTCCATTCAATTTCTAATAATCCGAGATCGTTTGTTTCCTTTGATAAAAAACCGTTTACATATCCTTTTATTTCTTTATCATTATTTAAATCACAATGTAAATAGGCATTATGTGATGTGTTCCACTGAGTATCTAATATTCTCTTCGATTCAGGAAGACTTATAGGAATATTCGCACCTTTTCTTGCAAATAATGGAATAAATTTAATTAAACCTGTCTTTATTATTTCTCCACCTGTAAATGTTTGCCCTGATCTTAAATCTATCCAATTACCTTCAGGAAATTCAATTTCCACTTCTTTTAATTCTTCATCAACAATAGGAACAACTAAAATATCTCTACCAAAAAAGTAGGCAAGACTCTCTTTTTCTGATTTATTCATTATTGCAAGGGGTAAAGTTATTGGAAGATTATTATCAAGAGCATACTTAACTTCTTTTTCTATGTATGGAATCAAACTCATTCTGAGTGATACTATCTTTCTATAATAATTAATTATTCCATCTTTTTTCCAATATTCCTCCATATTCCATGGAGATCGTTCAGCTGAAGGCTGCGGATCACCAGATGTTTCTGAGTGCCACTGAAATATAGGTGTGAATAGAGCAATTTGAAGTGATCTTAAGTATAATTCAACAGTAGGCATTTCCCCGCTGAATCCAGCAATATCCCATCCCCATATGGGATTACCAGAAATAGAAACATTTAGACCTGCTATTATGTTTCCTCTTAAAGCATCAAAATCAGAATCCTCATCACCTACCCAGAATAAAGAAGATGAAGGGGATCTAGTGTACCCCGATCTGCTGAATAAAGCTGTTTCACCTTCAAGTATTTTCTTTGCACTTGAAAGATATTTTTCAGGATAAAGGTTTCTCATTTTGGATTGAGAAATATTTTTTCCCTCTGTATCTCTATAATACAGATGTTCACCTCCATCTGTTTTTAAACCGGCAATACCTAATTTATTTAGATATTTTCTTTTATTTATCCACCACTTACATGCTTCCTCATTAAAAAAATCAACTACTCCGCTTCCTTCAAACCATTGTCCCTCTGGAATTCCATAATCTCCATTATTATTTTTTATAGACAATAAATTTTCTGAAGCATACTTTTTATCGTTGACCAATTGTTCGCATTCTTCAAATTTTTCCTTTTTTAAAATTGGAATATTCCATAAAACCAACTTTATACCTTCGGAATCTAATTTCTTTACCATTCCCACTGGGTCTGGCCAGGGATACTTGAACTGAAAATCATCAAGATTGAATATTTTGTCTCCCTTACCCGCTTTATATTCAGCACCATTGAAAATATAATATGTTTGTTCATCAGTCCATGCTTCAATAACTATTACCTTTGACGGTAAATCTAAATCCTTTACATTTTTCAGGACTCTTTCAATTTTTTTCTGTGAATTCCATTCATTTGCAGACAACCATGGTCCAAAAACCCATTTTGGAGGATAACATGGATTAGAAATCGCTTGTATTTCTTTAACGATATCAATGGTTTTTTCCCTTTTCCAATAATATGCATCAATTTTCTCCCATGTATCCCCCTTTGTGTCAATTAAAATATCTATTTTCTCTTTCAATGATTCCGGATCATTTTTCTTACAAAGCAACCCGTTTTCATGATCATTCATCACTTGCTCAAAACTAGCTTCCATTGTTCCTATAACTATTTTCCCGCAGGACATTGCTTCAAGAATCGTCCTTGGAACTCCTTCTTCAAGGCTTG
>CAZGZM010000022.1:12298-16374 GCA_964529955.1 uncultured Thermotogaceae bacterium | reverse complement strand
CAATTATATTGTATAATTTAATAAATTGTTTTAAGGAGGAAATACGTGAAAAAGAAAATAATTCTTGATTGTGATCCTGGACACGATGATGCAGTTGCTATACTTTTAGCTGGTGCTCTTGAAAATATAGATCTCTTAGGTATAACTTCTGTTGCTGGTAATTCATACGTTAAAAACACTACAAGAAACGCATTAATTATAACTGAAAATGCAGGAATTGATGTTCCTGTTTGTGAAGGCTGTTCAAAACCACTGGTCAGAAATCAAATTGTAGCTCCCGATATACATGGAGAGTCTGGCCTTGAGGGTGCTGAATTAAATTCTCCGACCAAAAACAAAGATCCGAGAAAAGCAGTCCAATTTATATCCCAGATGGTTAGGGAGAATCCAAATGAAGTTACAATAGTTGCAGTAGGTCCTTTGACAAATATAGCTAACTTTATAATTGATTACGAAGAACTAATCAATCAGGTAAAGGAACTTGTAATAATGGGTGGAGGAGTTAATTTTGGAAATACGACACCTGTAGCAGAATTCAATATTTATGCAGATCCTGAAGCTGCACAAATAGTTTTTGATTCTGGAATACCTATAACAGTATTTCCTCTGGATGTAACACATCAGACTAAGATTTTTATGGAAGAAATAAAGAAAATGCAGAACTATTCTTCCTACATCGTTTCAAAAATGGGAATACTTTTGGAATTTTTCCATCAGACTTACTATGATATTTTCAAAATTGAAGGCGCTCCTCTTCATGATCCATGCACGATAGCATATCTTGAAGATCCATCAATTTTTGAATATGAAGATTACTACTGTCAGATTGAATTAAAGGGTGAGCTTACATATGGCCAAACCGTTGTTGATTTCTGGAAAACATCAGGAAAAAAGCCAAATTCGAAATGGGCAATGAAAGCAGATAGAGAAAAGTTTATTAAATTACTTTTCGATTCTTTTTTGAACTATAAATAAAAGGAGTTTTTATGGAAAATCCTAGATATCACATTCAAATTGAAAAAAGAGAAAGCGTTGGAAGGTATGTTCTTTTGCCTGGAGATAGGGGAAGGGTTAAAAGAATGTCAAAGTATTTGGAAAATCCTAAAGTAGTTGGTGATAACAGAGAATACTATACTATGACAGGATTATTAAGTGGAGAAAAGGTATCTATAATGTCTACGGGAATGGGTGCCCCCTGTATTTCAATTGGTGTTGAAGAGATAAGAACACTCGGTTGTGATACATTCATAAGAGTTGGAACGACAGGTGCTATGCAGCCTCAAATAAGATTAGGAGATTCAATTATTGCTTCAGCTGCTATTAGAGATGACGGGACTATGGACGATTATGTTCCTAAACAATATCCAGCTGTAGCAGATTTTGAAGTTATTAACGAAATGAGAAATGCTGCTGAAATAATTGGTAACCCCTATCATGTTGGTATAGTACAATCAACCGATTCTTATTATGGGAGATTATTCAACCCCAAACCTGCAAAGGAATTATGGGAACTTTATACAAGGGCTAATGTATTAGCAGTAGAAATGGAAATATCAGCTTTATATATCCTTGGAGCTATATTAGGATTAAGAACTGGAGCTATATTAACTACAAGAGAAGAAAGAGGAAGAGGAGAAGAGCAAGTTGTCCAAGCTGGAGATGCTTATGAAAACGGTCTTGAAAAATCAATACAAATTGCTTTTAAATCTATTGAATTATTAATTGAAAAAGATAGGGCAAGGGCCCATAAATAACAGGAGGTGTGTTTATGAAGAAATTAGTAGTTTTATTAACTGTAGTTTTATTTACATTAACAGCTTTTGCTGCTGGACCAAGAATATTAAACCTGATCAATGGTACATTAGGGGATAAATCATTCTTTGATTCAGCCGCAAGAGGTATGGATATGATCGAAAATGAATTAGGTCTAGAAACAAAAACAATCGAAATGGGTTATAACCCTTCAGAATGGGTTCCTACTCTTGAAGATATGTCTGATTCTGGAGATTTCGATGTAATAGTAGTTGGAACATGGCAGATGGTAGATGCATTAGCAGAAATAGCACCATATTACCCAGATATTACATACATTATTTATGACACTTCAATGCCTTTTGATACTGTTGATCTTGGTAACGTTTATGCAATGACTTACAAACAGAATGAAGGTTCATTCTTAGCAGGAGCTTTAGCAGCTATGGTTTCAGAAGATGCTAATCTTGAATTCAGCAATCCAGACAAAAAGATTTTAGGTTTGTTAGGTGGAATGGATATCGCTGTTATCAATGACTTTTTAGTAGGTTATATTGAAGGTGCACAATTTGTAGATCCTGAAATGAAAGTTGCTGTATCATATGTAGGTGCATGGAATGATCCTGCAAAGGGTAAAGAATTCACATTAGCAATGTACAGACAGGGAGCGGATGTTGTCTTTGCAGTAGCAGGAGAAACAGGAAACGGAGTTTTAGAAGCTGCAAAGGAAAGTGGTAGATGGTCAATAGGTGTTGACTCAGATATGCAACTTATTTATGAAGAAAAAGATATGGAAATTGTAAATCACATGTTATCTTCAATGCTTAAAAATGTTGACCAATCAATCTTAAGAGCTGTAAAACTTTACATGGATGGTGAATTACCAATGGGTACTGGAGAAGCATTGGGTCTCAAAGAAGGAGCAGTTGGCCTCGCTTCAAATAAGTACTTCGATAAATTCCTCGAAGACAATCCAGAAATGGCAAACAAGTTAGCAGAAATAGAAAATAAAATTTTAGATGGAGAAATTTCAGTTTCAACTGCATTTGGACTGACAAACGAAGAACTAGACGCCATAAGAGATTCTGTAAGACCATAAGACAATTAAAAAATTCAGGCTTCCTCTCGGGAGCCTGTTTTTTATCCAGGAGTGATAAAATGGAAGAGAAAAATATTCTTGAAATGCAAGATATATGGAAAATATATCCAAATGGGGTTGTTGCTAACAAGTCTATGAATCTCTTTGTTAAAAAGGGAGAAATTCATGCATTGTTGGGAGAAAACGGTGCAGGAAAATCAACACTTATGAAAGTTCTTTTTGGTATAGAACAACCTACAAAGGGAAAGATATTTTATGAAGGTAAGGAAATTGAAATTACTTCCCCTCACAAAGCCATTGAATTTGGAATTGGTATGGTCCATCAGCATTTCATGCTTGTTCCATCTTTAACCGTAGCTGAAAATATTATTTTAGGAATGGAACCAAAAAAGGGCTTATCGGTAAATATGGAAAAAGCATATGAATTTGTTAAGGAACAATCGGATGCATTTGGATTACCCGTACCCTCAAAAGAAAAAGTAAAGGATATTTCAGTTGGAATGAAACAAAGAGTTGAGATTATAAAAACCCTGGTTAGAGGAGCAAATTTAATAATTTTAGATGAACCTACTGCAGTTCTTACTCCACAGGAAACAGTAGATTTATTTAAAGCATTAAAAAGTCTTACTTCAAAGGGAAAAACCATAATATTCATTACACACAAACTCAACGAAGTAAAGGAAATTGCTGATAGAATTACTGTCACGAGAAGAGGGAAAGTTATTGGAACGGCCGATGTTAAGGATATAACTGAAATTGAAATGTCAAAAATGATGGTTGGTAGAGATGTAGAAATGTCAATAGAAAAAGAAGAAGTAAAGCCCGGAGAAAAACTACTTCAGGTGAAGGATCTTAAATATACAAGAAACGATGGAGTTGTAGCAGTTAAAAATATTTCCTTTTCACTAAGAAAGGGAGAAATTTTGGGAATTGCCGGAGTTGAAGGTAATGGTCAAACTGAACTTGTTAGAATGATCACGGGAATTTCTGAGAGAGACTCCGGAGAAATACTAATTGATAAAACTACTGTCCCAAAGAAAACTAATCCTGGTTTTTGCAGAATTGCGGGATTAAGTCATATCCCTGCTGACAGGATGGAAAGAGGTGTAGCTTCAGATTCATCAATTGAAGCAAATATAATCAGTGACAGATATTACAAAGAACCCTATTCAAAAAAGGGTGTCTTGAATTGGCAAGTAATTAATGAATATGGCGAAAAAATGGT
>CAZGZM010000022.1:0-12198 GCA_964529955.1 uncultured Thermotogaceae bacterium | reverse complement strand
GAATTACTTGAAGTTGCAGATAGAATAATAGTATTTTTTAAAGGTGAAATTGTTGCTCATTTTAAAAATGTTTCTGAAATAAATGAAAACATACTTGGAGAATACATGTTAGGTATTAAAAAAATGTCAAAAGACGAAATGGGTGATTTATAATGAAGGCCAATAATAAATTTACCATATACAGAATTGGAATCGCAATAGGCATAGCGCTTCTAATTGGGTATATAATTGTTTTTATATCCAGCATACCTTCAGGAGACATGGCTTTCTGGGACAAGATGAAAGAAGCTTTTGATGCTGCAAATGAAGCATATAAATACTTTTTAACCGGTCCCATTGTAAAATGGAGAAGTTCAGGTCCTGCATTTAACCAGAGTGGTTTTATACAATGGATAAATGAATCTGTTCCTATAATTATAACTGGTCTGGCAATATCAATGGTTTTTACTGCAAAACAGTTCAATATTGGAGCAGAAGGTCAGATGTTTTTAGGCGCAGCAATAGCTACTGCAGTCGGTATATATTTCCCTGGAATTCCATTTGTTTCAACAATAGTTGTAATACTTGTTGCAATGGGAGTGGGAGCTGGATATGCTGTCATACCAGGATTTCTAAAAGCAAAACTCAAAGCTTCTGAACTTGTTACTTCACTAATGCTGAATTATGTAGCCTTTTTTATGGGATTATTTGTTATAAAAACATTTTTAAGAGATACCGAAGCGGGTTCTCTTGTTTCTCTTCCTTTTCAAGAGGGAGCAATGCTACCTCTTATAAATGAAAGGTATAAATGGCATATTGGAATATTCATTGCTATTGGAATTACTATTTTTGTATGGTTCCTCATGAAAAAAACAACTTGGGGATATAAAGTAAAAATGATTGGAGACAATCAGGAATTTGCAGAATATTCAGGTATAAATTCATCTAAAATGATTTTCCAGGTTCAGGTTGCTGCTGGAGCTGTTGCTGGTTCTGCTGGAATAATTGAGCTTTTAGGTTATCATGGTAGATTTCTCTGGTTATACTCACCTGGTTATGGATGGGATGGAATTATTATCGCTACTTTAGCAAGAAATAATCCTCTTTTTGTACCTGTAGCTGCTCTTTTTCTCTCTTATATAAGAGTAGGAGCAAAGGTAATGGGAAGGTACACGGATATAGCTCCAGAGATTGTTGCTATTTTACAGGCTGTAATAATACTTCTCGTAACTGCTGAGGCATTCCTGGCTAAATGGAAGCAAAGATCCATTAATAAAGAAGCGACTAAATCTAATACTAAAAGCAAAGTTAATCTTGAGCAAGTAGGTGAGGCTAAATGAATGACGCATTGAGAGGTATTTTTTCATGGGACTTTATAGCCGCAGGAATTAGAGTTACAACTCCAATCCTCCTTGCAGCTCTTGGAGCACTCATCGCTGAATCTGCTGGGACTCCAAATATTGCTTTAGAAGGTATTATGCTTTTATCAGCTTTTACTGGTGTTATTGTAAGTGGGTTCACTCAAAATCTTTTCTTAGCAATAATAGCCGGTATCGCAGTAGGTATTGCGATGGCAAGTGCGTTAGCCTATTTTGCCCTTAAACTTAAAACCAATATTATTCTAGCGGCCATAGCATTGAATATATTTGCAAGCGGAGGTACTATTTTCTTCCTTGCTATGCTCACTGGAGATAAAGGATCTTCCGCTTCAGTAAATTCACTCATTATTCCTAATATTGACATTCCATTTATTCAAGATATCCCGGTGCTTGGAGATATTATAAGTGGACATCACGCCATAACTTACGTTGCAATAATTTTAATTTTTGTAGTGCAATATTTGTTATATAAAACTCCTTTGGGTTTAAGAATAAGAGCTGTGGGCGAAAACCCCCATGCTGCTGATTCAGTTGGTATTTCAGTCATTAAAACAAGATTCACTGCTTTAATGTTAAGTGGATTTTTAGCAAGTCTTGGTGGTTTATTCCTTTCAATGGGTTATGTTTCATGGTTTGCCAGGGATATGACTGCTGGTAGAGGATGGATAGCTCTGGCAGCTCAGGCATTGGGTGGATTTAATGCCTTTGGAGTTGCAGCTGGTTCTTTTCTGTTTGGTTTTACTGAAGCTTCATCATATTCACTTCAATTTTTCGATATACCATATGAATTCACTCAATCGCTACCATTCATTATCACTATAATTGTTCTTGGAATTTATGCCTGGAGAAAATTGAAAATAACGAAAAAATAATATATTTAATAGACCCGCTTTACAGCGGGTCTTTTTTATTCTAATGATCTTTCATATCCCTTTATCTTTAAAACTTTATCTATTTCATCAGCTGAGTTCAAAGAGAGTATAAAAAGTGGAAAAATTACTAAAAAGAATTGTTTTATTTTTCCTATGAAACCTGTACTCTCTACAAATGCTCCTCTTGCTTTCTGAGAAAGATAAATTTTTTGAATTTCAATATTAAATATGGATATGAAGTTCATAGAGAGTGAAAAAACAAGGGAAATTTTAAGTGAATATCGATATGGAATCTTTAAAAATGTCATGATTTCTACAAGGGACTTAACCATTTGAACTGGAGAAGTAGTGGATAAAAATATCTGAATAAAAAGAATTGAAAGAGCTAATCTAGATGAGAGAATTATTCCATTCATGATACCCTCATATGTGATATTTATTATACCGAAAGAAAATAATACTCTTCCATAACTGAATAAACTTTGGAATATGATTATAAATAAGAAAAGAATAATAAATACCTTGAGTCTACTAATATATTTAAAGGGATTTATCCTTGAAAGAAAAGAAAATAATATAAATGTACAGAAAAAAATGATATAAAAAAGAATACTATTTATAAAAAAGGAAGATATAGATAGGAAAATGAATAAAAATATTTTAATAATCGAGTTTAATTTATGAAGAAATGAGTCACGATATATATACCGGCCAAATGGAATTTTAAACATTATCCTCTCTGTATTTTACGTAATTATTTTCTGTTTCCCAGAGAGTTATTTCATAAAGCTTATAATTCACACCTATAAGACTTTCTTTAAGTTCATTATAAATCCATTGAGAAATGTTTTCAGCAGTTGGTTGAGCGATGAAATCATTAATATAAGCGTGATCTAATTTGTTTAGTATTTTTTCTTTTACCATATCCTTTATAAAAGAAAAATCTATAATCATATCTTCTTTATTCTTTTCTCCAGAAACCGTTACAGCTAATCTATAAGTATGACCATGAAGCTTCTCACACTTACCATGATACATAATCAAATTATGTGCAGAATCAAATTTAAATTCCTTTGTTAAATAAAACAAAAAATCACCTTTTTTTATTGTCATAAAAGGGCAGATGAGCTGCCCTCAAACTATGTGGTAAACCATTTTGGTTTTAATTTCTTTCTATTTTTTCTAATATACTTTATTGACTTTCCAATAATACTTACTATATTTAAAAATATAAATCCTAAAGAAAAAATAATTATTAATAATATTATTTCAAGTTTACCATCCATATTAACTCCTTCTTTATACAGAGAAAGGATCAAACTTCTTTTGATTCTTTAAATATCCAAGAACAACATTTTTAAAAGTAGCATAATTTCCTATCTCTTCATCTGTTCTAACAAGAATTTTATCACCCGCACTACCTATAATCATAGAGTTTTCAGGTATGCTTTCGCCTCTTTCTACAACTCTGTGCTTTTCCTTTGCTCCATCCATAGTATCAGTATAAATAATTTTACCTTCATATATTATAGCAAACGCAGAAGCGATTTCTTCTAATTCATAAATCTCATGAGAAGAAATTATTATGGTTTTTCTTTCCTTTAAACAGAATTTTTTTAAAACATCCATAATTTCCTGCCTAATGACTGGATCTAAGTTTTGAGTGGGTTCATCAAGAATTAGAAAATCAGCATCAGTTGATAGTGATAATGCCATATGCAACAATGTTTTCATACCCATAGAATAGTTTTCTACCTTTTCTGCTAAAGGAAACTTATAATGATTTAAAAAACTCGAAAAAATTTCTTCATTCCAGCTAGGATATAACATTTTCCATAATTTAACATAATCTTTTCCTTTAAATCTTTTGAATACTAGTCTATCTTCAGTTATCACACCAATTCTTCTTTTTATTGATGAATCCAAATCTGAACCAAATATTTTAATTGAACCTCTATCAAGTTGAAGATCTCCAAAGATGCATCTCAAAGTAGTTGTTTTTCCAGCTCCATTTGGTCCAACAAGTGCAAATATATCTCCTTCCTTAATTTCAAATGAAATATCGTTCAACACATTTTTTTCTCCAAAATTCTTCACTAATCCATTTATTTTTATCATTTCTTCACTCCCTTTTTAACAAAAACATAGAAAGCAATTATCATTAAAACTAATGCCGTGCCAGCTGCAATAAAAATATTTTTTTGATGAATAGGACTAATATAGCTGAATGGATTAATATTCATATTTCCTATTCCACCAATAATGAGATCCGCAAGGAAAATCAAGAAAGGTATTCCAAAGTTATCTAAGCCAAAGGATGTACAAATAATAGCTATAGAATAGTATGCAGTAGCAAAAATTAAAGAACCTGCTAAAAATATACCTGTTGAAAAATAATTTATATTAAACCAGGCTGCTGAAATTATTTCAGTAACGGTAGTTAGAATAATAAGTAAAAAATATGAGTTAAAAAATAAATCCTTTCTAGTAAATGGTAATGCAGTCAACGCTGTCATTTTTTTATTATGAATATCCAGTGGTAAAAGGCTGATTATCATAAGAAAAATAAATATCATTCTTACTGGATAAATGGGAATAAATAGTCCCAATGAGAATACAGCTAACCTACCTGCTTTTTCACTGAATTCTTTAAGTAAATAACCTTCAAATTTATTTAACACTTTTCCATACCTCCTCAATTAATAACTTAGTCATATCAAGAGTTAATCCTTCATTTTTTGCTTTTATTATCGATTTCTTTAATTCTTCAATTATCGAAAAATTTAAATTTTGAGTAACAGTTATAAAGTAACCAACTCCATGTTCTGCTCTAATCAATCCCTCTAGTTGTAATTTTTCCATAGCTCTTACAACAGTGTTCATATTAACCTTGAATATTCCAGCTAATTCCCTGACAGGTGGTAATTGATCATCACTTTTGAGCCTTCCAAGTAATATCTCTTTTTTAATTATATTCATTATCTGCATGTATGCTGGAACTCCTATATGTTTCTCTACTGAATTTAACATTTTTATCATCTCCATTTTCCGGTATCATTTAGCTTTGACAGATATTTTTGCCTTTCCTGAAGTGGAATATACTAGTTGATTATTAGTTCCGGAATTGTAAGTGATACTCATGTTGCCTAAACTTGCTGTTATATCTAAATATCTTTCACCTTCCCAGTCATCAAGGTAATCAATACTTCCTGAAAGAGTTGAAGCATTTATATTTAAACTTTTTGTATTTTGAACATCAATTGAAATATTTGAAACAGAACTACTAATCTTCAAATCATTTGTAGAAAATACTCCATCTAAATTTGAAACAGATCCAGATATATTTATACTATCAGGCGAAAATAAATTTGCATTAACATTTATTACTGATCCATTTATAATCATAGTATTCTCTGAATATAAAATATCGTTTATATTTACAACAGATCCATGAATCTTAAAGTCCTTTGCTAAAAGGCGATCTGTAATTGAAATCACACTTGAATCTGAATAAAATAATTCGAATTCAATGTCATCATCAATTATTATTTCAGCTGTTCTGTTGTTGAATTTGTTTTTAAACGAAACTCCATCTCCGCTTTTCTCCATCTCGATTCTTTCGGGATAGGATATCAAACCATCATTGTCCTCGACAGTGATTTTAAATGATGTTCCATTAAAATATACTTTGGCAGCAGTTTCAGTTTCAGTGTCAGCTTCCATAAGATTCATCTTTGATGGATCATTAATATTTGTTACAAAGGGAATAAAAAAACTAAAATCATAGTTAAAAAATTCGTTTATTTCAGGAATAAAGTTCGAAGTAATCATTATCCCTAATACTGATAGTGTAATAACTGATCCTATGAGAATAATTAACCATGAAAATTTTCTAAAGGACAACGCAAAGAAAATCATTGCAAGAAATGCAAGACCAATCTTAACTCCCCATACAGGTATAACAAATGCAATTAAACTCAATACTATGGCAATAATAATTTTGTACAAGATAGGATATTTTTTCAATTCACTCACCTCCAAATTAGTATGTTAATACCGTTTTCTTCTTTTTTGTAAAAATTACTTTGATAAAAATAGAATATAAAAACATTGTGAATCTAAAAAGCTGGGCAAAAATAATCGAATTTTGTTTCATAGTTTCCTCCTAATATAATACACTAGTGTTCTAATTAATTAGAACACTAATATAAAAAAAAGTCAACCCCAAAAAAAAATAAATTAATTTTTTTAATTAATTATTCTCTATTCCCATTCAATAGTGGAAGGTGGCTTATCAGAAACATCATATACTACTCGACTTATTTCAGAAATTTCTCCAGTTATTCTGGAAGATGCTTCTCTAATTATCTTGTAAGGAATTTCATACCATGAAGCTGTCATCCCTTCAGCACTGTGAACAGCTCTGAGTGCAGCTACATATCCGTAAGATCTCATATCACCCTTAACTCCTACAGTTTTAATTGGTAACAGAACTGCGAAAGATTGCCATATATCCTTATAAACATCAAAATCTTTTAGTGTTTGTCTATATATAAAATCTATATCCCTTAAAAGAGTAACTCTTTCCTTTGTTATATTTCCAATAATTCTTATGGCTAATCCAGGACCAGGAAATGGTTGTCTATTTATGTATTCATCTGGAATTCCCATTTTTAATCCTAATTCTCTAACTTCATCTTTAAAAAGTTCTCTCAGGGGTTCAATTAATTTTAAATTCATTCTCTCGGGTAATCCCCCAACATTGTGATGGCTTTTAATCATATCTGATGTTTTTGAAGATGCTGCTGACTCAATTACATCTGAATAAATTGTCCCTTGGAGAAGAAAACCGGAATCAATTTTATTAGCTTCATTTTCAAATACCTCTATAAATGTTTCTCCAATTATTTTTCTTTTTTCTTCGGGTTCCGATACTCCCTTTAATCTGTCTAAGAATAATTCTGAAGCATCCACTTCTATTACATTTATTCCTAATCTTCTTAAATTATCTGGTACAATATTTTCTTCGTTTTTTCTAAGAAGCCCATGATTTACAAAAATTCCTATCATATTATCTCCAATGGCTTTCTGTAAAATATAAGCAGCTACAGTAGAATCAACGCCTCCAGAAACTCCCCCTATTACTTTTTTATTTCCTACTTTATATTTAATTTCTTCTATTAACTCTTCAGAATATTCCTTCAGATTCCATGTTTGCTTTGCATTACAAATTTTATATAAAAAATTTTTTATTATATCCAAACCATATTGAGTGTGATGAACTTCCGGGTGAAACTGAAATGCATAGATATTTTCCCTTTTAATTCCTGCTATTATTCCTGATTTACTTTTTGCTATTTGTGAAAATCCTTCAGGTAATTCAGTAACTGAATCTCCATGGCTCATCCAGCTAATTATATTTTCTGGTAATCCTCCAAGTACAATATCAGTATTATCCAATAGTACTTCTGTTAATCCGTATTCTCCTCGATCTTGCTTTTTAACCAATCCATTAAAATTTTTCGCTATCAGTTGAAAACCGTAACAAATTCCTAAAACAGGTAATTTAGAATCAATTATCTCTTTATTTAAACTATAAGCATCTTCTCCGTATACACTTTGCGGACCTCCAGATAAAACAACTCCAATTGTATCTCCTGAAATCTTAATTTTATCAGGATGCTGAACTTCACACTTAACTCCAAGTTCTCTAATTCTTCTGGATAACAAAAAAGTATATTGAGAACCATAATCAACCACTATAATATCTGCCATTAAACTCCTCCAAAATAAAAACGGGCTAAAAGCCCGTTTAAAATCTTTTATTTTTTTATATTCCGGGTCCAAACATAAAGAAGAACTCTCCGAAGTATGAGTCTTTTAAACCCGCATTGTAGCTATTATATCCATATCCAACACCAAACATACCTACAACAGGAACTGTAAAGACGGCTGATAATCCTGCATCCCATGTCATATCTGTTCCAATCAAATCCTTGGATTCTTTGTCTCTATAAAATGCTAAATCTCCAAAAATAACCATATCAACAGGAATTATGTTTTCGTTCACAGGGAACCTGAGTTGTAATGTTCCTCCTGTAACTCCATAATAAGAATTCTTCTGGATATCTGGATTTACCTTTATTATGTCAGAGGTTGATAGTAAGAAACTGTCAAAAATATCTCCTGTTTTATTCACTGGAAATAATTGCTCAGTCTGTAATTTCAAACCTAAAACAGGGTCACCTAAAGGAACAAATGTTTTGTATACAGCTCCAGCATCGAGGAAAGCATTGTCATATTTACCAAAAAGACCCTTAGCAGAAATGCTAGGTCTCAAATACATACCTGAATTCGTTCTAGCTAATGCATCCATTGTATTTAAAGTATAATCAGCTCCTATTTCAAATCCTGCAAAATTATTTACTACATTGGAACTTTCTGTTGTTGGTTCATCGCTTTCTATTTGAGTTAATGTAGAAACAGATGAATTTCTAATTATATAGTCATATCCAAAATTAAATCCTACCTTTTGATTTGGAGTTAGATTGTAATCTGGGGATATATATACTCTGTATTCCTGCTGTTTTGATTTATCGGTTACCTTTGTATATGTGAGTTTAGATTCTATTTCGGTTGATGTTTCTGTTGTAACAGTGTCTCCATCGAACTTCACATTAAATCCTGTGCTTAAATCAAAATTGGATTTAAATATTCTTGGAATACTATAATCAAAGGTCAAATCGATTATTGGGTCGGTAACTGTTGTCGCAGTTCCATCATTTGTAGTTTCTACAACTGTTTTTGCATCTCCTACAGGGAAATTAAGATAAGTACTTACAGTAAAGGTTTGCCCATAACCCCAGGGGTTTACAAGTCCAATATCTGCATTCAGATAGAATCCATCGTTCCATCCTCCACCTCCCATGAATTTATTGGCAAGTGTCTTATCTTCTATTTGGAAATTAATATCCCACACGTCATCTGATATATATTGTGGTATAGGTGTAATTGATTTAAAATAACTCGTTGTATTAAGATTTCCATAGGAATTTTGAAGAGCTTCTAAAGTTAATTTATCTCCACTTTTCACAACTATTTTATCTTCAATCAAATAATCCTTAGTTTTCTGTTCACCTATAAAGGAGTAACTAACTTCTCCAGCATTAGGTTCATGTATGTTGTATGTTAAAAAACCAAATTTATTATCAAGTTCATACCTAATTGAAACGAATGGATCGTCAGCATCTTGATATAAAGCATAAATATTTTCAAGTGACTCTGCAATCTTTTCTGAAAAGACTTCACTGCCTTCTTCAATATCAATTTCTTTTAATAATTTTGAAGATGGAACCAAGGTGTTTCCTCCTACAAATAATCCGTTAACCATAAATGAACCTGTTAGATATTTATGTGGCATTAGAGAAACGGTCATTGATTTTGCATTTAATTTTTCATCCTCAATAACAGTAACTCTGAAAGCATTGTTTAACATTTGAGTATATGTATTGAATAAATTCTGATAAATTTCATTAGACATTAGTGCTTTACCATTAGGATTAAAGTAATAAGTCGAATAAATGTTCTGAAGCATCAGCTGTAAATCTTCAACCTTTGGTACATATTCCTTTTTAGGATTTATCCATCTTATGATTGCTGGAATTTGAAAATAACTCTTAAGTGTTTTTATTCCCGATTGTTCTTTAATTTTGTCAATTGTAGGTCTTGTAAGTTCTGTATTAATTACAACATCATAAAGATAATATGGAGATATAACAAAAGTTACTTCATATTTTTCATTAAAATCTTCCTGAAGCAGCTCTTCTCTTGAAGGATCAGATTTCCAGGATACTTCTAAAAATGGTTCAAAATAACCACCTTCAGCAAATTTTTCCTTAATTACTTCTATACTTTGAGGAACTGAGTATATTAATTGAGCAGGATTAAAGGGTTTTTCATTTTCAATTGGAAGAATTAGCTTTTTTAATTCGTTTTTAGAAAGTAATTCAGGACCATTGTATTCAAATGCAATTTTTATTTGAGGATATTCCTTTATATCGAAACTCAAATATCCATTTTCTTCATTAAAGGCATATACTACCGAACTGAAGTATCCAGTCTCCATTAATGAAGAAACAGCTGCATCCAAATCTTCTATCGAATAATCTGCATTGGTATTTAAATCAATAATATCCTTTATTTCATTAGTTTTAATTATTTTATTTCCCCCAATAACTATTCTTTTTGGAACAAATCCAAACAATGTTCCTGCAAATATTAAAAGAAATAAAAAAACAATAAAAATATACCTCTTAGTCACTATTATCTCCTCCTAATAATTTTTCCATATCAATCAGTAGTTCTGTTAGTATTTTAACCCTTTTTGGTGAAAATATGAAATCGTCCCCCAAAATTTTTTTTACATCCTCAGTTGTTATCAAATAACCTTCATCATCTTTGATTCTTTCAATTTTCCAGTTGAATTTTTCCCTCATTGTTAGTATAACAGTAAACGCTTCAGCTATATTTCCAATCGGTTGACAATCTATGTTACTTTTAAAAAAAAGTGCATCTACCTTTGTTCCAACTTCCTTTGTTGATTCTATACTAAAAGTCCCGCCTGTTTGTTCTGAAGCATACTTTAGCAAAGGAAGCCCTAAACCAAATTTAATCTTTTTTTTCTTTTCAGTATAAAAGGGATCTAAAACAAGCTCTAACTTATCCTTTGAAATTCCCTTACCAAAATCTTCAACAGAAAATGAAAATTGGTCTTTTATTTCATTAACAATAAGAATTGCATTCTCTGAACCTGAATTGACAGCATTCTCACTAATATCAATTATATGATCAACTATATACTTTAATCCCATATTAATTCAACCTTTCCAATATCTCTGAATAGGCATCCCTTTAAATCATCAAAGGATCTCTTTTCCATTTGCAACTTCATTGGCAAAAATAGCATATCCAATGAATGGGCATCACTTGATCTAATCTTCTTTAAATTCCTGTATGGACTAAGTATTTCTAAATCTCTCTTAAAACTAACCTCTGCAACGATTCTGTTTTCATCATCAACTTCATTAATAAATCCTAATTGATATATTATTCCCATTTTCCTATTCACATGCGAATAAACAAAAAAACCACCAAAATCATGTATAGACTCTATAGCCTCATTAATATTTAACTCTGTTGACTGACCTAACCATTTTTCTTCAGTAGCTATAAAATTATCATCCTTATCAACGAAAAGCTGATAACCGAATTTCTCAGGTTCTATCTCCACATCTGGGATTTTTTTATATAACCACTTTGAATACTCTTCGGAAGAATCAAGCGATGGAAAATATCCCAAAATATGCACATCTTCCTTTGTATGAACTTCAATTCCAGGAATTACTTTTATCCCCTTTTTGGAAAATACTTCAGAAAAAACCCGTACATTACCAGTTGTGTTATGATCCGTTATGGAAATCAAATCTATACCAAGTTCTACTAACCTTTCAGAAATAAATTTCGGAGTCATTGTTATATCAGCACATGGCGACAAACAACTGTGTATATGTAAATCACAGTTATAAAATTGCATTATAACCCTAGAGAAATAATTTTTTTAACTGTTTCAAATGAATTTTTGCTTGATTTTAATAAAACTACTTCGTTTAATTCTGCTTTTTCCTTAGTTCCCTTTTCATAGTCCAAACCGTTACAGAGAATAATTACCTTTGTTGAAGTTATATTTGCCACAGCGACTATATTTATATGTGCTTGAACGGTTAACCACACAGAACCTTCTTTTGCACTACCCATAACGTCACTCAGCAAATCCCCAATATAAACATTTTTGATCTCTTCATTGAAATTTTCACCCGAATAAACAGACAAATCACAACTTTTAATTAGATCTGCAATTTTCACCATTTTTACGAATTTCCCCCCGATTTATTATAAAAACTCATTTCAAC
>CAZGZM010000021.1:14016-16508 GCA_964529955.1 uncultured Thermotogaceae bacterium | reverse complement strand
TTATATAAACTAACCGAGTTTATCATTTTTTACCAATGCTATTTTTAATACATCATCAATTTTTTCAGCAAAATTGATTTTTAAATTATTCTTTATTTCTTCTGGAACCTTTTCAAGATCAGTTTTATTCTGAATAGGAATGATTACTTCTTTCATTTTTGATCTGAAAGCTGCCATAAGCTTTTCCTTTAATCCACCTATTGGAAGAACCCTACCAGTCAACGTAACTTCTCCAGTCATTGCAATATCAGGTCTTATAGGAACCTTAAGAACGGAAGAAACTATAGCAGTAGTCAATGTAACTCCAGCAGAAGGTCCATCTTTGGGAACAGCTCCTTCAGGAGCATGGATGTGAAAATCACTTTTGTTAAATATTTCTGTTTCCAGATCACTACAAATACTGCGGGAAAGAGACATAGCAATCTGGGCTGATTCTTTCATGACTTCTCCTAACTGCCCAGTAAAGATAGTTTTACCCTTTCCAGGTACAGGAAGTACTTCAATGTACATTAGTTCTCCACCAACAGAAGTCCATGCTAAGCCATTTGCCATTCCAATTTCTTCTTTTCTATTATAATCATCTTCTTTGTATCTTGGAGAGCCTAAAAACACTTTAAGTTCTTTAACACCGACTTTTATATTTTCAGCTTCTCCTTCAGCTATCTTTGCGATTCCGCCTCTGAAAACCTTGTTTATCATTCTATCTAGATTTCTAACTCCTGATTCCCTAGTATATTCTCTTATTAATTTTTTCAGAGCAGTATCAGTTACCTTAAGTTGTTTTTTATCAACGGTATATTCTTCATATGTCTTTGGAATTATATGTTCCTTTGCAATGTGAAGCTTTTCAATACCTGTATAACCTGAAATTTCAATTATTTCCATTCTATCCATTAATGCTGGATGTATTGTATTTAATACATTAGCAGTCGTTACAAAAAGAATATCTGAAAGATCAAAAGGAATTTCAAGGAAGTTATCTGTAAAATCTTTATTCTGTTCAGGATCCAAAACTTCCAGTAAAGCTGCTGCAGGATCTCCCTGAAAACTTACACCCATCTTATCGACTTCATCAAGAACAATAACAGGATTTCTTGACTCCATCTTTTTCAGTGTCTGAATTATTCTTCCAGGTAAAGCCCCTACATAGGTTCTTCTGTGTCCTCTAATTTCAGCTTCATCTCTCATACCACCAAGAGAAATTCTTCCGAAATTCCTGTCCATCGCTTCTGCTATTGATTTTCCAAGTGAAGTTTTTCCAACTCCCGGAGGTCCAACCAAACAAAGAATAGGAGCACGCAAATTTTTCGAAAAATTTCTCGCTGCAAGGAACTCCATAATCCTGTCCTTGACATCAGATAAACCGTAATGATTATCATTTAAAACCTTCCGTACTCTTTTTAACGATTTCTCATCCTTAGTGTAATCCATCCAGGGCAAATTAAGCATCCAATCAATATAATTCCTTATAACTGAAGCTTCAGGCGAAAATGAAGAAGTTTTTTCAAGTCTTGCAATTTCTTTGAAAGCTTTTTCCTGAACTTCTTCAGGTAATTCCTTTTCACTTAAAATTCTCTTGAAGTTGACTATATCCTCATCATCATCTTCCAGTTCATCTTGAATAGCTTTCATCTTTTCTCTAAGATAATACTCTCTTTGATTGTCCTCTATTCTTGATTTTACTCTTTCATCAATTTTTTCTTCAAGATCAAGAAGTTCAACTTCATTTGTAAGAAGATCAAGAAGTTTATCCAACCTTTTCTTTACTGATAATTCTTCCAAAAGATACTGCTTATCTTCAAATTTAAATGGAAACATCGAAGAAACAAAGTCTGAAAATTTATCAGGACTGCTTGTCTCATCTAATGGG
Organism: uncultured Thermotogaceae bacterium; assembly: GCA_964529955.1. Lineage (GTDB taxonomy): Bacteria > Thermotogota > Thermotogae > Petrotogales > Kosmotogaceae > JASGMR01. The sequence goes on along the minus strand of CAZGZM010000021.1, from coordinate 14,638 downwards.
ATCATTATTTCGTCAGGATATTTCTTACTTTTCCCTACATAGTTCAAAGATAGTTTTTTAACTTTTCTAATTAATGCCTCTAAAATTTTTGTCTTTCTATATTTAGATTTATTGATTTTTGTTTTTACTAAAAACAAATCTTCAGTTTCGATAAAATCTGTTATTTCCGCCCTTTCTAATCCTTCAATTAATACTTTATAATTACCGTCAGGCATTTTAACAAGTTGAATGATTTTGCCTACAGTTCCATATTTAAACAAATCATTTTTATCTACAATGTCCTTTGCAAAATCCTTCTGTGATACAAATAAAAGCAATTGATTATACTTACTAATTGATTCTTCGAGAGCCGTTAAAGACTTTTCTCTACCTATGTAGAGAGGTAAAACTGAAGAAGGAAAAACAAGCATATTTGTTCTTGTTGCAATTACTGGTAAAACTTCAGGAATTTCTATCTTTTTATCTGTTTCGTTGTTTGATATCTTGTCTAATAATTCAAATTTTTTCTCCATATTCTTCCTCCTATTTAAATATATTTTATCGTTAGATTTCGATTAAACTCATCACTATATTCCAATCCAATTATTATAACACTTTCTGAAAATTCTTCAATTAACAATTC